>JBBTBY010000065.1 GCA_038043445.1 Spirochaetota bacterium | reverse complement strand
ATCCGGTTTGCGCTTGGTCGGATCATCCTTCGGCAGCGGCTTGCACTCGATGGGCGCATGAGAACGCAGAAGGCGTTTGATCTTCTTCGCTATATCGAGAACGGTCATCTCGGTCGGATTGCCGAGATTCACCGGGCCGATGAATCCGGGGTTCTCCATCATCCGCACCATACCTTCGATGAGGTCATCGACGTAGCAAATGGATCGTGTCTGCCTGCCGGAACCATATACGGTAAGCGGCTCATTACGGAGCGCCTGCACG
Source organism: Spirochaetota bacterium (assembly GCA_038043445.1). NCBI lineage: Bacteria > Pseudomonadati > Spirochaetota > Spirochaetota bacterium. Next base: position 42,843 of record JBBTBY010000065.1, on the reverse strand, counting down.
ATGAAATTCGATACGACACGCCCATCATTCGGGTCCATGCGGGGTCCGTAGGTATTGAAGATACGGATCACGCGGATATTCACGTTGCGGTTCCGATGGTACTCAAGCATGAGCGTTTCGGCTACGCGCTTGCCTTCATCATAGCAGCTGCGTATACCGAAGGAATTCACATTGCCCCAGTACGTTTCCTTCTGCGGGTGCACCGCAGGATCTCCATAGACCTCGCTCGTAGAAGCCTGCAGCATGCGGGCCCCGTGCTTTGCCGCGAGCTCAAGCAGGTTCTTTACGCCGAGATAATTCGTATCGAGCGTAAAGAGCGGATCTTTCTGATAATGCGGCGGTGATGCCGGACATGCAAGATTGTAAATGCGTTCGATATACCCCGGATTGAACGGCTTTGTGACATCATGCCTGATGAACCGGAAACGTTTTTCGTTCGAAAGGTGCGCGAGATTCCGGCTCATCCCGGTATACAGATTATCGATGCCGACAACGTCCCATCCATCCTTCAGCAGCCGATCGCACAGATGCGATCCGAGAAAACCGGCGGCGCCGGTCACCAGTGCACGTCCCATTATCGTCGTCCCATGCCGTAATAGGAAAATCCTTCCTGTTTTACCCGTTTGGGGTCGTAGATATTGCGTCCATCGAATATGACATGCCCCTTGAGCTCGTTCCTGAGACGCAGCCATGATGGCCGCCGGAATTCATTCCATTCCGTGACAAGTATCAGACCATCCGTACCGTGCGCAGCATCATACATGTCCTTTGCGTAGGAAATTCTCTCCCCGAGCTGTTTGCGCGCTTCATCCATCGCTTCCGGGTCATAGGCTCGCACCGATGCGCCGAGCGAGATGAGCCGTTCGATAATGACAACGGATGGGGCCTCACGCATATCATCGGTCTTCGGCTTGAAGCTCAGTCCCAGCAGGGCGAATGTTCTCCCGGAAAGCGCACCCGGCTTGTCCGCCGCTTTAAAATGGTCAAGTATCGTTCCTATGAGAATGCCCTTTTGGTGATCATTGACCTCATCGACGGCTTTCATGAGATGCATATCGATGCCGTATTTTGTTCCTGTATGGATAAGAGCGAGGACATCCTTCGGGAAACAGGAACCCCCGTAACCGACACCGGGAAAAAGGAATTCATAGCCGATGCGCCGGTCGGCACCTATCCCTTCCCGCACTGCGGCGATATCCGCGCCGGTTCGCTCACAGAGATTCGATATCTCATTGACGAACGATATCTTCGCCGCGAGGAAGCAATTCGCGGCATACTTGGTCATTTCCGCGCTTTTTATATCCATGACAATGATGGGGTGGAACGTGCGGACGAACGGTTCATAAAGCTCTTTCATGAGCTCAGTGGCCTTTGCGGAACTGCTCCCGATAACGACGCGATCGGGGAACATGAAATCGTTTATCGCGCTCCCTTCCTTGAGGAATTCAGGGTTTGAGACCACATCGAACGGATGCTTTGTCTCCTTCGCGATGATGCCCCGGACATCATCCGCAGTACCGACGGGCACTGTGGACTTATCGACGATGACCTTATAACCGTCAATGGCTCGTCCGATATCCCGTGCCGCCGTATGCACGAACGAAAGGTTCGCCTCGCCATTATCCTTCATAGGCGTGCCTACGGCGAGAAAGATTATCGATGAGCGCCGCACCGCGTCCGCGAGGTCGGTGGTGAAGGACAGCCGCTTTTCCTCTATGCTCCGCTTCATAAGGTCTTCAAGTCCCGGCTCATAGATCGGCACTCCGCCGCTGTTGAGTATATCTATCTTTTTTTTATCGATGTCGACGCAAAATACATTATTCCCCGTATCAGCAAAACATGCACCGGTCACGAGGCCGACATAACCGGTACCGATGACAGCGATATCCATGGAAAGCATCTCCTGAGTTCGTGCGGCAACTATACAGCAAAAATCGTAAAACGCAATCATTTGCGGGGCGTTCGTGCAACAAATAAGAACGCCGTACCCGCAGAGCGAATACGGCGTTCATCGATACTGATCTTATTTCTTGAATTCTGCCTTGACAATGCCCTTGAACGCTTTGTTGAACGAGAACTTCGGCACCGCCGTCTCCGGCTTTGCTTTGATGGTTATCGTCTCGCCGGTGAGCGGGTTGCGTCCCTGGCGTTCCGGTTGCGCAGGTTTTACACGGACGAACAATTTACCGAGCGTTCCGACAGGCACCCGTGCTCCTTTCATCGCGCCGCGGCGAATAACTTCGAATACATCTTCGAAGATCTGCTTCATGTCCTTGCGCGATATGCCGCTTTTCTCGGAAACGTATGCGACAAGAGCGCTTGCGGTGTACTTTGTCGGGTATGCCGCGTTCGGATTCCCCTTCTTTTCCTCTTTCTTTTTCTTTGCAGCTGCCATGCATTTTCTCCTTACATGATATTTTTCCCCGATATATCAAAATCGAGTTAACATAAGTATATACTACCTGTTCGAATTTTACAAGCATTTTTTCATGAAAACAGCGATTTTTTAGGCTTTTTTTGAATTTTTTCGGCCAAATATTGCTTTTTTATTCTTAAGTGCCGGAATTTGACAGAATCAAAAAACGCATTATATTATATATGGAAAGTTAGATTTCATATATGATATTGGAGTATTTATGCGTATCATTTACATCGACATCGATACCTTACGTCCGGACCATCTTGGCTGCTATGGTTATGAAAGGGACACATCCCCGAATATTGACAGCGTTGCGAAGGATGCGGTCATGTTCAATTCGTGTTTTGTCCCTGATGCGCCGTGTCTTCCATCGCGTTCGGCACTTCATCACGGCAGATTCGGTATCCATAATGGGGCATTGTGTCATGGCGGCACCTATGCTGACCCCTATCCGGAAGGGATCACGCGCAGTTTCAGCAACACCTATCCGTATAAAAAATTCGTGCAGGTACTCAGGACCGCAGGATTCTATAATTGTCTCGTCAGCTCATTCGCGGGACGCCACGATGCATGGTGGTTCTATGCGGGATTCAATGAGATATACGATTGCGGCAAGGGAGGGATGGAGATCCAGACCGAGGTCACCGATACGGCACTTGAGAAACTCGATGCGCTCAAGGGAAAGGATAATTGGTATCTGCATTTCAACATCTGGGACCCGCATACTCCGTACCGTACACCGGAGGACTACGATAATCCGTTCAAGGATGATCCGCCGCCGTCATGGCTGACGCAGAAGATCATCGATACTCACAATATGACATTCGGTCAGCATTGTGCCGCGAACCATCTTCGGGAAGGTGCAAGCGAGGACTTCTATAAGAAGTACCCGCGTGAACCGCGTGAGATAAAGACCACCGCCGATTTCAAGAAGCATGTCGACGGCTATGATGTCGGCATTCGTTTTGCCGACGAAGCGGTAGGACGTATCGTACAGGAACTGAAAGCGCAGGGGATATACGATGAAACGGCGATCATCATCTCCTCCGACCATGGCGAGAACCAGGGCGAGCTCAATATCTACGGTGATCATCAGACCGCTGACTATATCACCAATCGCGTACCGATGATAGTGAAATGGCCAGGGGTGCAGCCCGGCGTCAATAATGGCTTTCACTATCAATTCGATATCGCTGCAACGATAGTGGAATTGGTCGGAAAGAACGTGCCTTCGAAATGGGATGCGCTCGGGTTCAAGGATGCGTTCATCGCCGGCAAAGAGCGGGGAAGGGATCACCTTGTCATCAGCAACTCTGCGTGGAGCTCGATGCGCGCCGTCATCTTCGGTGATCATATCCTCATCAGGACGTATCGCGATCCGGTGCGCGAATACCCGGAATTGATGCTGTTCAATTGGAAACATGACCCGCATGAGACGAACGATCTTTCCGCGGCAATGCCTGAAAAAGTGAACGAGGGGCTTGCACTGCTTCAGCAATGGCTCGATGAGCAGATGTTGAGCGCCGACCGTAAGGAAGATCCGTTCATGAAGGTCATCGAAGAGGGCGGGCCGTATCATCTGCGAGGGCGATTGGACAAGACCATCGAACACTATGAGAAGATGGGGCGCCGCGATCTTGTCGACAGGATCCATGCTCGATACAGGAGCGGCAGCGGATATTATGCTGCAGATTGGTCGGTCACCGGATTAAAGAAAGCGCCTTAAGCATGCGTGCTCCGAGCGGAGTCGAGGGGCACTGGTATCCCTCGGTTCCGCACTGCAAAAAAAACGGACGCCCGAAGGCGTCCGTTACCCGATATGATGTCCTTTCGGTTACTGCAGCAGTCTGAGCACGTTCTGGGAGAGCGTGTTCGCCTGGGCAAGCATTGCAGTGTTCGCCTGATTGAGGATCTGGTTCTTGGTGAAGTTCGCCATGACCTCGGCCATATCCGTATCACGGATGCGGCTTTCCGACGCCTGCAGGTTCTCATATCCGACCATCAAACCTTGTGCGGTGAATTCAAGGCGGTTCTGATACGCCCCGAGGTCCGCACGCTGTTTGAACACTTTCTTCATCGCTTCATCCACCATGCCGATGACCGCGTTGGCCTTCTGCGGGGTGGACACACTGATGAATGTCGCGGCTTCGGCCATGTTCGTAGCGTTCTTGAGGCCGAGTCCCTGCGAGTTCATCGTGCCGATGTACAAGCGCACGCGCTGTTCCATGTTCGGGCCGATGTGCAGCCATATCGACGCGGTCGGGGTGTTCTGCCCCTGGAAGGCGGCGAAGCGGCCGGTCAGCATGTTCATTTTATTGAACTCTGCATGCGACGCTACGCGGTCTATCTCGTCGATGAGCTGCGACACCTCGACCTGTATCTGCATGCGATCTTCATCGCTGTAGATACCGTTCGAGGACTGGATGGCGAGCTCGCGGAGCCTGTGCAGTATTGCGGAGATCGAATCGAGGTATCCCTCGCTCGTCTGTATGAACGAAATACCGTCCTCGGTGTTCCGTTCCGCCTGCCTGAGTCCGCGGATCTGCGCGCGCATCTTTTCCGATACGGCGAGGCCCGACGCATCATCTCCCGCCCGATTGATACGCATACCGGAGCCGAGCTTCTCGACATCCTTCTGCAGATCGGTCTGGCGGAACTTGAGCGTGCGATGAGCGTTTATGGCGCTCATGTTGTGGTTGATGATCATAGCATCCTCCTTGGTGGTAGGTCATATCCGGCTTCCGTTCCGGATAATTCGTACGCCGATGTTCCGTCCCTGAGTATGTGGCGAGGGCACAGTCCACAAGCGTACTGTTATGAATGTCGGGAAACGGCGAATTTGCTTTACACTTTTTTTTGCGCCGGCTGGGATCAATAGAGCCCGTATACCTCGAGGAATTCCTCGACGATGGCCCGCATCATGATGATCTTTTTCTCAAGGGTGATATCGCGATGAAGCTCGATACCGTAGGCATCGATGTTCTTCTGCGCGGCATAATACGTGAGCGTATTGGGCATCGGTTTCAGGAGGGGCGAGAACTGCAGGTCGCTCACCTCGATGCGGCGGTTGATATGCTCCAGCACGCGCGCTACCGTCGGCGTGAAACGCTCGAAATCATAGACAATGGTCTGCCCGTACTTTTCCTTGTCCTTGTCGGCGATATGCCAGCCGAATCCCTCATGCAGATTGAGGACAAGATGTATCTGATATTCATTGAGCATGTCCTGATATTTTATCGCTATCTTGTCTATCTCATTCTCGAGCATGCGTATCTTTCTATCGTAGAATTTGCGGTTAAGGTCCTCGATAACGTATCGTTCACCGATCTTTGCCGCCGGCGCCACCGGGCTGGGGATCGTAGTGATACTGCCGGAGCGAATGACGATATTCCCGATATCGGCGGCTACGATACTTGCCGCGCGCTCGTCAGCATGGGGTGCCATCACGAATACATTCGTGCCCGGGGTGCGATGGACGACACGGTATACCGGTGTTTCGTACTGCGTCCCTTTGAATATGGTATAGGTGTACCGGCGTATGTTCCTGCTGAGATAGTCGGCTCGTTTCTGTTCGAGGATGATCTCCATGGCAGAAAGCACCGTATGCGTTCGCGCATCGATCGACTCCGGAATGGTAAGCCCATCCGACATGCTCGAACGCTGATAGGTTTCCAAAATGTAGTCAAGGGGGAGATCGCCTTTTTTGCTCACATAGACGCCATTACGCAGCGTCACGAGATGCGATTTTGTTCCTTTTACCAGGATAAAACTGCGTCCGCGTATCGTATAGGTATATCGTTTATCTACAGAGAATTGGAACTCATGTGCCGCTTTCCCCTCGGATCGTATGATAAGTATTCCGGCATCGAGGCGATGAACTCCTTTCGCATAGTTGAACACGGTGTTCTCACCGAGGAAATATGAAGCCTCATCCGTAATGAGCGCGATGTAGGCATTCGTACCGGTCCGTATCTGGAATGACGTTCGCGGTATACCCTCGGTGATATCGATACTTGTTGATTGATGTACGGTTATCGATATCTCCCCCTGCTGCCCCAGATGTTCGAACACATTATGAGGGAAAAGATTGATCGCCAGGCATGTGATCACAAGGTATGCAGTAATTCGGCGCATCATGGATACATTGTCGGCAGTGGGTAAAATCACTTGACAAATGCCGGCGTAATCGTATACTTTTATCTGCAAACCATTCGCATAATAGAAGACATGAGAACATCCGCAAAAAATCCGCTCACCGCGCATCGCGAGAGCATTCTACGGGTCGTGGAGCGATCACGGGCACCGATCACCGCCGAGCTGGTCCATCGCGCATTGAAGAACGTCGATCTTGCCACCGTATACCGTGCGCTGTATTTCCTTGCGCAAACGAGGCGCATAACCGAATTCGTCGTCGACTGTTCTGAAGAAGGCATCGTACGATATTATTACCCCCTCCGCGAGCCGCATCTGCATTTTTTTCACTGCACATCATGCCATCGATTCATCCCCTATGACGGATGCAGTGTTTCGGACTCGCTGTCGAAGTTCGAGCGTGAGAGCGGATGCGCCGTACGCACACATGCACTTTCGCTTTCCGGACTTTGCGCTGCATGCAATACCGGTGACGCATGAGAAGCGCACCGAACCATCGGAGCATGCTGTGAATGCCATAACGATAGAGAACTGCACGGTACGCTATCGTGATGTCACAGTGTTCTCCGGACTTTCGGCGACAGTGCCGAAGGGAAAGATAACCTCCATCATCGGCCCCAACGGTGCGGGTAAGACGACGCTTATCCTCGCGATACTCGGGCTTACCGTGTATACAGGCCGGATCTCCTTCTACACAGAACGAAAAAGGATACGATTCGCCTATGCACCGCAGAATCTCGATCTCCCCGTCGATGCGACGGTGACCGTTTCCGATCTTTTTGCCGTGCTCCTGCAAACCAGACCGGTATTCTATGGATATGAACGCACACTGAAAGCGGTTGTCGATGAACATCTGTCCCTCGTCGGTTTCGACCCGACAAAGGCGAACAGGAAGATACGCTCGCTCTCCGGCGGGGAGCTGGAACGCATCATGCTCGCGGCAAGCCTTGCGCAAAAGCCCGACATCCTCATCCTCGATGAGCCGGTGGCGGGTGTCGACATGGCCGGGGAGAAACTGTTCGAAGAGGTGATCACGAACGTACACCGTCGTTTCGGCATGACGATAATCATGATATCGCATGATATCGCCACCGTGCGCCGCTGCTCCGACCATGTGCTCTGCCTCAATCACGGCATTGTCTGCGAAGGGACACCGGAGCATGCACTGAATCCCGAGTCGATCGGGCTCCTGTTCAATACGCCGGCGCTGTATCCGCATCGCCATGAGCACAAGGAGCACTGATGGACACGCTCATGAACATCTGGTACGGCATTGCCGGCATGCTTCCGTTCACCTGGATAAAGCCGCTCTTCATGAAGAACGCGTTCCTCGCGATCATACTCGTCTCACCCATGACCGCGCTTATCGGCGTCCATCTTACCGCGTTCCGCATGGCGTTCTTCGCCGACGCGATATCGCATTCGGCGTTCACCGGCATAGCCCTCGGCTTCATTTTCATGGTCGACCCTGTCATTGCGACGGCGATATTCGCCGTGCTCGTTGCGTTCATGATAATCCGGATAGAACGGACATCACCCCTGGCGCCGGACAGCGTGATAAGCGTCATCATGAGCGCCGGCATCGCTGTCGGGCTTGCCGTTGCGAGCTATCGCAAGACATTCATGCGTGATCTCACGAAATATCTCTTCGGCGATATATTGACCGTTTCCGGGACGGACATTCTCATGCTCGCTGTCGCCTGTGCCGTCTGCGTCGCATTCATCACGGCAACGTTCAATCGGCTCACGCTCCTTTCGCTCAATGAGCATATCGCGGTCAAACGATATCCGAACGTCGCCATAAGCAAACTGGTCTTTTCGCTCCTCACCGCGGTGGTGGTCGCCCTCTGCATAAAAGTTATCGGCATGCTGCTCATCACCTCGCTCCTTATCATACCGGTGACCGCAGCGCGGCTCATCGCACGGAATATCGTTTCTACCGTTTGGTTCGGGATGATGGCATCGATGACCGCATCGATAGCAGGTCTTATCGTTTCCTATTATCTGGATATCGCGACCGGGCCGGCGATAATCATCATATTATCGATGATCTTTGCGATAGCGTATGCGGCTGCGCTCATCATGCGCACGCAGCGGCGTACGGTATGATCAGCACTCATAGGGAGGGCAGCATGGTGAAAAAGATCGCTGCGGCTGCGTTCGCCATCATATGCTGTTCCTGCGACATGAAAAGGAACGCGCATGCCGATATCCTGACATCGTTCTTTCCCATGCAGATATTCGCGCTGAACGTTACTGCAGGGACCGATATATTGCCCTTGCTGCTCCTGCCGCCGGAACTAGGTTGTCCGCATGATTATGCGCTTACCCCCGGCGATGTCGAGCGATTATCCACTGCAAAAGCCGTTATCATCAACGGGACAATGGAAAGTTTCATCACACCGGAAAAGATGAAGGCCGTCAATCCGCTGCTTCGCATCATCGATGTTTCGAAAGACGTAACGCTTCTCCGTGATGACGGCGATGCGCATGAAGGGCATGCGGGCGGCTATAATCCGCATACCTGGGTATCGCCGCGTATTGCGGCGGGGCAGGTGAGGGCGATGGGACGCTCACTTGCGGTGCTCTATCCGGAGAAAGCCGCACTCCTTTACGCCAATGCCGACAGGTATGCGAAACGGCTCGATCTGCTTGCCGCCGAGATGAGATCGTCGTTCGCCGCGCTGCCGTCACGCGACATCATTACATTCCACGATGCATTCGCCTATTTCGCGCGTGATCTCGGACTTTCCGTCGTCGGTGTCGTCGAGCTCGATCCGGGAACATCCCCGTCCGCGAAGCATATCATGGGGATAGCAGCGCTTGCCAGGCGGCACGGCGTCCGAACCATATTCGCCGAAGTGCAATATCCCGACGCGGTGGCACGGGCCGTTGCCGCAGAAGCGAATGCACGGATACTGATACTCGATCCTGTTGCGAGCGGAAAGAACGCTTCCCCCGGCTATTACGAAGCCGTGATGCAAAGGAATGCGGCTGTCATAACCGAGGCGATGCGCGGCCAAAAATGATACGACCGCAAAGACGCCGGAATATATTCGTTTTCCCGCGAGTGTTTTTTTTGATGGTGAAATGCTCTGATCGATTGACGCCAAATTAAGAGGGATAGACACGAATTGCACGGATACCCACGAATAATTCGTGGAAATTAGTGTAATTCGTGTCTGGCTGCTGATTCCAGCCTCATGCAATTATTTCGCTGCGTTACTACAATGGAAAGTCACACACTGTTTTCCCCATGTCGTTGACAAAACAGGCCCATCGAATATAATCGGCTTCGCCCTATGCAAAACGTCATCAATAAAGAAAGACCAGCCCCCGGGCATGTAAAGATAAACCTCGGTCCGTCGCATCCGGCGACGCACGGCGTCATGCATAATATCCTCGAACTGGACGGTGAACGCGTCGTCAAGAGCGAACAGATCATCGGCTATGTGCACCGATCGTTCGAGAAACTCGCGGAAAAATACACCTATAATCAATTCCTCACCTGCACCGATCGGATGAACTACGTCTCGTCACCGATGAACAATATCGCCTGGCTTTGTGCGGTCGAGAAGGCGCTCGGCATCGAGATACCCGAACGGGCGAAATATCTCCGCATCATCATAAATGAGATGTCGCGCGTTTCCGACCACTTCGTTTTCCTCGGCGTCATGGGCGTGGACGTAGGCGCGCTCACCGGTTTCACTTGGGTGTACCGCGAGCGGGAAAAGTTCATGCAGGTGCTTGAGAAATTCGTCGGCGCGCGGCTTACGACATCGTTCGGACGCATCGGCGGCCTGCAATGCGATGCTTATGACGGTTTTATCGCCGATATCAAAGCGCTCATCAGATCCCATCGGAAGACGCAGAAGGAATTCGAGACATTGCTTGCGAAGAACAGGATATTCATGGAGCGGACCATCGGTGTAGCACCGATAGACAGGGACCGTGCCGTGGAATATGGATACACCGGCCCGAATCTCAGGGCATGCGGTGTCGATTATGATATCCGGAAAGCGAAACCCTATCTCGGCTATGAACGCTTCTCGTTCGATATCCCCGTCGGCGTCAACGGCGACGCGTATGACCGCTTCCTCATGCGCTGTGCCGAAATATGGGAATCGCTTCGCATCGTTGAACAGGCAATAAACGATCTCCCCGTCGGTCCGGTCATGACCACGGAACACAAGGTCGGGCTTCCCCCGAAAGCCGATGTCTATACCGATATGGGGTCGCTTATCGATCATTTCAAGATAATGACCGAAGGTGTAGTATTGCCCGTCGGCGAGTACTGGTCTTCGTATGAAATAGCCAATGGGGAGATGGGTTTTTATATCGTGTCGACCGGAGAGAAATTTCCCTGGCGCGTAGCTGTCCGCCGGCCCTGTTTCTGGTATTATCAATCATTCAGCGAACTGATAAAGGGACGCCTTCTTTCCGATGTCGTCGTCGCCATGAGCTCGCTCAATGTCATCGTGGGAGAGCTCGATGGCTGATGCAGCAGCGATAGAAGCGATCGCACGGGAATATGCGGGCAAATTCCCCGACAAGCAGCCCGCAGTGCTCGCAGCGCTCCATCATGCGAACAGTACGGATGGCCATATCACACCGGAAGCGGTTGAGGCGATAGCCGCCGCGGTAGGGGTAACGGCGGTACGTGTCTGGGGTGTGGCTACGTTCTATACGATGTATAACCAGCAGCCGGTGGGGAAGTATCTCGTTCAGGTGTGCACGAACATCTCCTGTTCACTTCGCGGAAGCTACGCGATACTCACGCATCTCGAGAAGAAGCTCAATGTAAAGATCGGCGCAACGACACCGGACCTGCGCTATACGCTCATCGAGGTGGAGTGTCTCGGCGCCTGCGGCGGCGCTCCCGCCATGCAGATAAACGATGATTACCATGAGAACCTTACCACGGATACGGTCGATGAAATAATTGCAAGGCTCACGTAGGACACCCATGGCGGAACATGAACGCATATTGAAATACAGGAACGAACCGGGAAGCGAGAAGCTCGCGTTCTATCAGAACCGTGCCGACGGATATCGCGGGCTTGCCAAAGCGCTTGCGATGACGAGCGCCGATATCATCACCACGGTGAAAGAGTCGGGGCTCCGCGGACGCGGCGGCGCGGGTTTCCCCACCGGTGAGAAATGGGGTTTTATCCCTACGGACGGGCAGGAACATTTCGTCCTCTGCAATGCGGACGAGGGGGAGCCGGGCACGTTCAAGGACAGGGAGATCATCTCCCATAATCCGCATGCGGTGATCGAAGGAATGGCGATCGCGGGAAAAGCGGTGAACGCATCCCGCGGATATTTCTATATACGCGGCGAATTCGAACGAGAGCGGAAGATCTTCGAATCTGCGGTGGCCGAAGCGTACAAGGGCGGTCATCTCGGAAAGAACATTCAGGGAACGAATTTTTCGTTCGATCTGTTCGTCTATCGCGGTGCCGGGGCGTATATCTGCGGTGAGGAAACAGCGCTCATATCGTCATTGTCGGGGTTGCGCGGTCATCCGCTCCTTCGCCCGCCGTTCCCGGCAATAAAGGGCTTTTACGGAAAACCGACCGTCGTCAATAATGTCGAGACCTATGCCAATGTCGGCGGTATCATCAATTACGGTACGACATGGTTCCGCTCGGTGGGCACTGAACGCTCACCGGGGACAAAGCTTTTCTGCGTATCCGGCCATGTGAACAAGCCCGGCGTCTATGAGATACCCCTCGGTACGCCGTTCATGGAATTCATCAGTGAGCATTGCGGCGGCATACTCGGCGGCCGCGAATTGAAATGCATTATCCCCGGCGGTTCATCGACGCCCATGCTTCTGCCCTCCGAGGTGGAGGATATGACGCTCGATTACGAATCGATATCGTCGAAAGGGAGCATGCTCGGCAGCGGGGCTGTCATCGTCATCGCGCATGAGACGTGCATGGTGCGGACCGTGTGGCGATTGCTGAAATTCTATGAACACGAGTCGTGCGGTTTCTGCACGCCGTGCCGCGAGGGCATCGCATGGCTCTCGAAGATCTTGGGAAGTATCGTGCTCGGAACGTCCGTCGGCAATGAAATATCGCTCATGGAGGATATCATCCGCGGGATCGAGGGCAATACCGTCTGTGCGCTCGCGGATGCGGGCATAACGCCGATCAAGAGCGCGCTGAAGAAATTCCCCGACGAGTTCAAATATGCTGTGGAGAACAAACGGCTCAAGTATCAATTCCTTGCTGAATGATATCGATACCCGGCCCGGGCGTATCGGTATGCGCATACGCACTGAATGGATGCAGGCATGCATGAACACGTGATCCCATCGCATGACGGGACGATGCGGCACCGTGTAACGCTCTTCTCCGGTGAACATTACGTCACGAATGGGAGCATTGAGATAGCGACCTTGCTCGGCTCCTGCGTCGCTGCCTGTCTGTACGATGAGACGGCGCGCGTCGCGGGCATGAACCATTTTCTTCTTGCGAATTACCGCTACGCCCTTGAGACACCCGTATGCATGACCGAAGCGGGCCGCTACGGTGTGCATGCGATGGAACTGCTCATCAACGCCCTTATGAAACGCGGGGCCGATCGTTCGCGGCTTCGTGCAAAGGCGTTCGGCGGAGGTGCGGTGCTCGATACGGTGGAGGACGCCGAACGGAAACGCGATTCCTTCATGGCGGTCGGCGATGTGAACTGCCGCTTCATCATCGAATTCCTCCGGACGGAAAGGATACCCCTTGTTGCGTCGGACCTCGGCGGGCTTGAAGGACGAGTCATCCATTTCGACACGAACGATCATTCGGTCTATATGCGGAGGATAAAACGAAGCACTACCGTGCGTGTTGAACGTGCGGAACGGGAGTATTGGAAAAAATCACTTGATGAACATTCCGGTGGTACAGCGCCGGTGGTCTGGACATAGTGTCCGGCGGGGGCTCTAGTTGACATAATACGGGATTCCTGTATAATACGATAAAATTCACTTGAGGGTGACGACATGCAGGCAGTTGAAAAGATCAAAATGCTCATTACCGGGCTTGATGAAGAAGTAACACGGCTTGAGGTTAAACGCATCAAGGCGGCAACAACGAAGGTTCGCAAGGCACTTCAGGAAATTTCGCGGGCATGCAAAGAAGGCCGACTCGAGGCAAATGCGATAAAAGCCCAGATAACCGCGGAAAAGCAGCAGACCAAGGCGTAGATTCGCCGAGCTACATCTTCTGATCGAGGTTCATACGCTTCTCTTCGCGTGATAGTTCCGGTACGGCTATCCTTATCGCAGTTATCATCTCGTCAAGAGACCATAAGTTTTTCTTTCGTATCCGTTCGAAAGAGTCCATTGCCTTTTTTACACCATCGTCCCTGTGCTCCGCACGTACGATGATGCCGGTACTCGTAAACCGGTCCATGTCGATGATGTCGTCGGCGGTGTGAAATTCCTCAAAGGGCTTTTCGCCCATCGTATCGCTTTCGAAGAAATAGCAGGGCCATCTCTTGTCCGAAGGGGAGCGCTCTGTCATGCGCGAGCGCGCCTCCACCTCGGAAGAACACGCGAGCGGCGTGTACCCGTGAAACGCAAGCACTTCCGCCGCTATCTGCGAGAAGGTGTACATGTCATCATGCTCGCTCAATTTCGGGAAGAATATCTCGCGGTTCTTCCCCAGAAAGCAGGAGAGGAGGCACAGCTCACCGGCTTCCTGCTCGGAAATGAAATAGCGTTTTACATCGAACGGCGCCGAGAGGGGCTGCATTTTCCGGAGGCGCACAAGAAAACCGTGAAGAAGGCTGCCGTCGGAGAACGCGACATTGGCAAAACGCGCGGTCGAGAACGGGATGCGGTCCGCATAGGAAAGGAGAAGACGCTCCATGAACACCTTAGTGGCGCCCATGACGCTTGCCGGGTTCGCCGCTTTGTCGGACGATACCGAGAAATGTTTGCGCATGCTCCTTTTCGGCACGGCATCGAGGAGCCTTTTCACCGCGAGCACGTTCGTGTTGTACATACGCATGAGCGTGAATGGGTCCTTCTCGGAACGGACATGTTTGAGCGCCGAGAAATTGACCGTGTAATCGTAGGGCTTTTCGGAACGAAGGAGATGATGGAATTCATCCGACCCCATCGCTACCGCGAATGTCTTAAGATCATCGGGGACGGGTGTCGATGATGAGCGCACATCGCGGACCACTTCGACGAGATTGTTCTCGCTGATATCGACGAGATGGAGCGCGCGCGGGGCGAACGGGAGTATCTGCCTGACGAAGCTCGCGCCGATGGAGCCAGCCGCGCCGATAACGAGCACGCGAGCGTTCTCTACCGCATTGGAAATCTCGGTGCGATGCCGCGCGATATCCGCTGTAAAGAGCGAACCGTCTCGCCTGAGCACCTTTTTCAGCAATGCATCGTTCATGCGCGTTCCTTATTACGGATGAAATAGCTTCGCAGGGAAGATGCCTCGATGCGGTCGCGTACCGCGAACCAGGCGAGCGGTATGTTCGAGCGCGGGAACAGTATCACTATGGCTGTTGCGATGATTATCTTCATGTCGGTACGTATGCTTCGGTTGTCGGCATACCATTCCTCGAGCGAGCCCTTGAGCGGCAGTATGTCCTCGCGGTAGCATTTCATGGTGTTCTTTTTCGATGCGGCAAGTATGCTTTCTTCATCGCGGAAGAATATCGAGCCCAGGCCCGTGACGCCGGGGCGTACGGATGCAATGCACTTCTGTGCGTGTTTCGGATAATAGCGGAACACTTCCTCGGTGAGCGGGCGCGGGCCGACAAGGGACATGTCGCCCTTGAATACATTGAGTATCTGCGGCAGCTCGTTCATTTTCGTTTTTCTGAGGAATTTCCCCAGGGGGAGCACGCGAGGATCATCCTTCGTCGTGACTGTGCCGGAGGCGGGGCTGTTCTTAAGCATGGTGGCGAATTTCATGAGGCCGAATATTTTCTTATGCATGCCTACGCGCGGCTGCAGGAAGAATATTTCGCCCTCGCCGGTAAAGCGCAGTATCGGGACTATCACGATGAAGAGCGGTGATACGCAGATAAGGGCGATGAGCGAAAGGGTGATGTCGATGATGCGCTTGATCAATGCGTACATGTCAGCCGTCCTTTCCCGGAGTGTTCGCGAGCGTCCGCGTGATATCCCATTGCCGCACGGCGCGTGTTTTGGCGAGCGCGCCCGTATCGTAGAGCGCATCGTCCGCTATCTTCATGAGCTGCCGCCGGTAGAATTTCGCCTTGGCGGGTACAACTATACCGAAGATATGCAACAACGCAAGCGGCAGGGCGGGCGGTATCGTGAGTATCGGCATTCTCCGTGTGTGGTATCGCTTCTGAAAAGCGCGGATAATATCGTTGATGGAGTACGCACTCGCATCGGCGCAATTGAAGGTGCGGCCGTTGAATTTCCTGTCCTCGATGCCTCGGATGATGATATCGACGGCGTTGTGCACGGAGCAGAGCGACACGCGCTGTTCGCCCGAGCCGATGCGGTAGAACGCGCGTTTCCCGGGGAGATAGATGCGTTTGGAAAGGTTCAGCAGAAAATCCGCGCCGTATACCGGTGCGAGACGGAATATCGTCGCCGGTACGGCATGCTTTTTCGAGAAGGTGAGAATGGCGTTCTCGGCGGCGATCTTACTCTCGGCATAGGGTTCTTCGGGGATGAGCGGTGCGCCTTCGTCGAGCGCTCCGTTCTGCGTGCCGTACACGGATATCGTGCTGAGGAAGATGATGCGGCGTAACGATCGCTTCACGCAGGAGAGAATGTTCTCCGTACCCGTTACGTTCACGCGAAAATAGTTCTCACGCGAGAGGTCCTTCGACCTGTTGTGCACGAGCGCTGCGCAGTGGATAAGAATGGATGCCTTCTCGACGGCTGTCGGTATGCTGCTTCTATCGGTAATATCCGCTTTGTGATACGTGATGCCGGCAAGTTCAGCGTTCGCATTCTCCTGTCTGTCAATACCGATGACGGAATATTTCTTTTTCAGCTGCCCGGCCAATGTGGAGCCGATATATCCGTTCACGCCGGTGATCAGTACTGTCCTTCCGCTCTTTATCATCGTGCCGTGCCGTTTTTCATCTTTTTAAGAAAGTCCATCGCCTCGCGATTCGTTCTCTTTCGCTCCTTGTCGAAGAACCATCCCCACTTATTGAAATAATAGAGCGTTGATCGGAGGTAAATGAAGAACATCTTCAGATCGAGAAATGACTTGCGCATATGGTCATGCGTTGCGCGGAGTGACGGATGGAACATCGTTGTGCCGAACTGGTGAAGTCTGCGCGTGAGATCGATATCCTCGCAGAAGAGGAAGTAGTTCTCATCGAAAAGTCCGGACCGTTGAAGGGCGCTCGTGCGCATCATCATGAAGCAGCCGGAAATGAACGGGACGGGCATGATCGCGCGGTAGCCGGACGCACGCATCTCGAAGCGTTCGTTTATCCATGAAAGCAGGATGGGCAGGGGTAAGAGCCTGCGCACGAAAAAATCGAGCGGTGTCGGGAGGAGTTTGCAGAGATACTGGAGCCGTCCGTCGGGGTACACAATCTTCGGTGTAACGAGCGATACATCAGTGTTCTTCTCGAGATATTCAAAAAGCCCGCGTATCGTCCCCGGCGGGAATGTAATATCGGGATTTATCGCCGCGTGATAGCGTGAATCCTTCATCGACAGGCGCATGGCGATGTTCTGCCCGGCGCCGTAGCCCCTGTTCGCGCTCACGATGACCAATATACGGGGGAATTCCCTGCGTATGAGGTCCGCCGTGCCGTCGGTAGAAGCGCTGTCGACGACGATGATGCGATGACGCAGGCGGTCCTTTTTCAGCGCAGCTTCGGCCTTGCGAAGGATGTCGTTTATCGTCCGCGCATGATTATACGTGACGATGGAAAGTGTTACATCGTATTTTTCTTTTTTCATCGATGGACGTCACCCGTTGCCGCTGGCATTCTCACTGAGAGAGGCGTTCGAGTAGCCCCCGGTCAGCCGCACCGGTATGCCCGCGGCGGCAAGGGCGTTCTTGACATCGCGGACCGATAACTCGCGGTAGTGGAAAATGCTCGCTGCAAGGACGGCATCGGCATTCCCTGTCTTGACGGCATCGACCATGTGTTCTACCGTGCCGGCGCCGCCCGAGGCTATCACCGGTATTTTCACCTTCGATGATACGGCGTAATTGAGCTCATTGTCATAGCCGTTCTTCGTGCCGTCGGCATCCATGCTCGTGAGAAGTATCTCGCCCGCGCCGCGCTTTTCCGCCTCGATTATCCATTGGAGCGCATCAATGCCGGTCGGTATGCGGCCGCCGGATACATAGACTTCCCATCCGCCGTTGCCGTTACGCTTGGCGTCGCAGGCTACCACGATGCATTGCGATCCGAACGCGCGCGCGCCTTCATCGATAAGCGACGGGTTTTTCACCGCAGCCGAGTTTATCGATATCTTGTCCGCACCTGCCACGAGAAGCCCGCGCATGTCATCGACCGTGCTTATGCCGCCGCCGATGGTGAACGGGATGAATATCGATTCGGCCACGCGTCTGGCAAGGTCCACGGTCTTTCTGTTCTCATGGGTGGCGGTAATGTCAAGGAATATTATCTCATCGGCGCATTCGCGGTCGTAGAATATGGCGTTCTCCACCGCGTCGCCGGCGTCCTGGATATTGACGAAATTGACGCCTTTTACGACGCGTCCGTTCCTGATGTCAAGGCAGGGTATGACACGCTTGGCAAGCATGCGCGCTCCTTCACCCGTTCGCCGGGCATATGCTACTTAACGATACTACGGGGGTTTTGTCAAGCTGTGGCGATTTAACAAATCGGTACCAGACCGCGAGTATCAATGGGAAAGCCAGGATTTAGCGCATAGCTTTCGCTGGAAATGACTTGAATGCATGAAAATAGTATGAATATTCTTGCATCGGGTCGTGTGTGATTTAGTACTCAGTATCTTAAAATTTGACTTTATTTGATATTTGACTATTATATATTAAGAGAGTGCACTGAGTGCCATCTTTATGAATTCAATGGAAAAAATGGACAAACCGAGATATATCACACTTGCCGACGCGCTGTTGCTTGAGGCACATATGTCAGGGGAGCGCACATTCCGGCTGCCCAGTGAACTGAAGCTCATGAAGCAATACGGTCTTTCGATCACGACCGTACGTAAGGCACTGCAGCATCTCGTTAGAAAGAACCTGCTTGTAAAGCAGCACGGCATCGGATCGTTCATACGCACCGAGATGATCCGAGCGCGGACGGTGAGAGTGTCTCTGGCACGGCATTATCCTGCCGACCGGAGATTCCACGAAGAGATTATTCGACGATTTCAGATGAACAACGATGGGGTAACTGTTACGTGGCCTGACCGGATGCCGTATACAGTAGAGAACCTCAGCAGTACGGATATCATTCAGTTGTCGATGGACTATGCGAAGCGCAATGCAGCGTATTTCATGCCGCTTGATACGTTCATTCAAACGAATTGCCCGGACGTGTATCCGCAGAAGGTGCTCGACCTGTTCCGTGTGCAGGGTACCTGTTTCGGTCTGCCGAGAAAATATTCCCCGTTCTATCTTTTCTGCGATCTGAAACGGTTCAAAGAGAAAGGGATACCGATACCGTCGGCGGACTGGACATGGGATGAATTCCTCGCCGCCGTTGAACGGCTGTACGAGCCGGAACGGGCATACGGCTATTTTGCCGATCCAAATTTCTACGACCTTTTTCCATTGATTCTTCAGAATGAAGGATCAATTTCTGAAACTTCGCTATTCGATCCGCATGACAGTCGGACCATGCAGGCGTTCTCGTTCTACGCGAAGCTCTGTTCCATGTCCGATATTGACCATGCGAACATCACTTGGCGCACTGGTTTTGAACGTCTCATGAGCGGGCGTGCTGCAATAGTGTTCTCCACGCTCACATTTCTTCTCAATTTCCCGGATGAACAGCTTCCGGACGGGTACGGTATACTGCCGCTGCCCCGAGGACGCAGAAAAGCGAATATCCTGACCGGTGAATGCTATTGCCTTACCAAGTATGCAGGCCGCCTCGAGGATGCATCCGCACTGCTCGCTGAACTTTCAGGAGAATATGCACGTGCGTTGCTTTTTCGTGAACGGATCCTGATGCCGGTCACAGGAAAAAATGTATTTTTTCCGGGTGTGCCTGACGTTCAGAAGGAGGTTGCATGCAGTTCGGTGATATCGCTCTGGACCGACCGCGAAATAGCACACTGCGCTTTACCTGCTCTCCGTGCTATATTCCATGCCAGTGAAGGTGATCTGGAAGAAGCATGCATACGATTGAAGGACGATATCGATATGATCGTGCACAAGCGCAATGAAATAGAGTCGCATGTGTTGATCCAGTAATGGTTCACCGCGAGGAGATATTTAAATCATGATAAGAATAAAGCGATCGCAGGTATGCGCCGTGTTCGGTATGCTCATGACCTTCCTCGTGCA
This sequence comes from Spirochaetota bacterium, assembly GCA_038043445.1. NCBI lineage: Bacteria > Pseudomonadati > Spirochaetota > Spirochaetota bacterium. The sequence goes on along the minus strand of JBBTBY010000065.1, from coordinate 22,788 downwards.
CAACATGTACGCAGGAGCGATCGCGTTCTGGCCGCTCAACGAGGGAGAGGGGACATTGCTCCGCGAAAAGATATCGGAAAAGAACGGTGTTTTCTTCTCTGTGCAGGCAGGGACGGAGATGTCATGGCGTGACGGATCGGAGCTGTTTTTTCCCGGAGGCAAGGGAGGGGCGCATGTTAAGATAGAATCCGGGGGAAAGATTCTTTCCGGAAAGACATTCGAGGTCAGTCTTGAGGTCCGGGTCGCCGAGCCGGCGGATAGCGGGTACATGTTGACATCGAAACACGCCAGCACAAAGACCGGAGGTTTTTTGATTTTTTATGACGGACGCATTCGGAAGATGAATGTCGATTTTTCCGACGGAAATATGATATTCAAATCGGCGTTCGAACTGCAGAAGCAACTTGCCGCGGATCGCTGGCAGAAGGTCATGATACGATATGACGGTGCTGTTCTTACGCTATTCATTGACGATGTTAAGGTAAAGGATATCGAACTTTCCGGATGCCGTCTTGCGGAAAGTCAGTACCCCCTGCTTATCGGGGGGTATTTCAATAACCTCGGTGAGAGTTTCGGTGGCAGCATCCGTAATGTTTCTCTCACAAAGCTCAGTGCGGCAGGGGTGAGCGATATCCCGTCCGTTCAGCGTACCGGTGTACCTACGATCGACGGTACGATTGATGATGCATGCTGGCAGAATGCACAGTTCCAGTCGCAGTTCGTACATTTTTACAAGGACAAGCCCGCGGACCCTCAAACCGAATTCGCTGTGAATACCGACGGAACGAACCTTTATCTTGCCATGCGATGTAACGATCAGTCGCCGGAGAAGATCCTTAAGAGGCCGCGTGAACGTGATAATACACAAATGTGGGATGACGATGTCGTTGAGATCTTTCTGGACCCTGATGCGAGCGGTGACCATTATTTTCACTTTGCGATCAGTGCCGGCAATGTTCAGTATGATGCCCTTATTACACGCTATGGGATGCAGCAAAATGTTGACTTTAATGCCGACTGGCGTTCAGCGGTACAGATCGGCAGCAGCGGGTGGACCGCTGAGATAGCTATTCCTCTTTCTGAGATACTGGTCAAGTCACACGGTTCCGAGGATTGGCATTTCAATGTGTGCCGGGACTGTAAAACAGGTGAGAAAAAACAGGCTTACAGCACCTGGGGTACGTATGCGAAAGGCGAGCCCAACAAAGGGTTCCATAGCTTTAAATTGTTCCGAATCGTAACCGGGTTTTCTCCTCCGTTGTACAGCACTGCGGCAACGGCACGCGTCGCAGCAGATCGTAAAAAATGGCAGCTTGATGTCAAGCCTTCGGCTGAAAGAACTGCATTGGTAAAGATCCGTGACTTCTGGATGGTCGGGAATAACTGCGTCGTGCCTAACTGGTTCGTCTCTCTTGCTCCGGGGAAGGACATACAAGCGACTAAGACGTCCTATGATATACTTCTCCCAGAGGGTGTTGAACTCATCTGGACGGGATCGATCTCGAATCTCACCATACGCGGAGGCGGTGCTGAATATGCTACTGTAAAAAACACGCCGGTTTCAATTGACGGGAAGCTGTTCACTCCGTACACCGTTACGCCTGTCGTTATTCACCACGGCTGCACTGTCATCGGACCGTTCTATTTGCGGTCATCACTGGCGGACGGCGTGTTGAGGGATATGTACTTCAGCGCACGCTGGGATGGCGGCAGACAGGATCGGGAAAAGATCGCGCTGGTAACGAAAGCGTTCCCGTCACCGGGGATGCCGAAAAAACTTATTGCACCGATCGCCTGGATGAATGCCTGGCAATATCTCGCCTGGCCTGATTTTCCTTCGGCATATGAGTCTCTTGGTTTTAACTGCATTGGAACGCATGGTTTGTACGATAACAAGGTCGATTTGGAACAGCGCATCACGCTTCTGAACCAGATGCGTGAAAGAGGATTCAGCATTATGCTTGTCGATTCACCGTTCCTTGGTATGCATTTACAGTCACCTTCGGAAGTACGGTCGCTTGACAGGAACGGAGCTCCGAAGAGCGAACGCGATGTCTGTCCCGTGTACCGCGGCGCGCTATTTCAGGACGAAGTCCGCCGTGTCGCCGACCTTTCAGCTCAGATACGCCCTGATATCGTGAACCTTGATATCGAGTGCTATCAGGCAGGTGCTTTCGCCGGCAAGACCGAGCAGTGCAGCCGATGCACGGAATACATCAAAAACCGCGGTGTTGCACCGGGTGAGGCGATGACCGATCTCGGGGTCGATATCATGCGGCATGTGAAGGTTGCCCTGAACGCGGCGGCGGATTCGGGGAAATATCCGTATCCCCGACTCGGGACGTACCACACCGAGCCGGGCGGTTTCGTGTATCAGGATACGTTCAATTTCGATAAGCTTTACCGTGAAAAAGCCGCTGATTTCTGTCATCCGGTGAATTATAAATCACAGAACGCGAAATTCTACGGTGAAAGAATGCGCGAGCTTCGCGCCATGCTTCCCGACGGGGATATCATTCCGTGGGTTACAGCAGGATACACGCTCGACATGACGATCGAGTATCCGACGGAGTGGGTGTACAATTATGTGCTTGAGACATACGGCTCCGGGCTCAGGGGTATTTACTGGTTCCTGTTCGAAAAGTTCGAGGGTTCGGACCTTTATTACTATGCAAAAGCAATGGAGGCGGTAAATCCGGTCTCTGAACTTATCTATGACAGCAAACCTCTTGAAAATGTGAAAGGAAGCATTCCATCGGTCTCGGTAAATGCAATAGCGAATGGTAGAGAGACAGTGCTGCTGCTTTCCGATTATTCGGACAAGGCCAGTATCGGACGGATAGAAATAACGCTTCCCGCGGAACTATCCGGCACCGTCTGGGACCTGGCGCGTAAAAAAATATGCGGCAGAATGAGCGGGAGGATGGTCATCATCGATAATTGGCAGCCGATAATGCCTGAAGTCCATACGGCACTCTACTATATCGGGCCGCGGTCGTTCTGATGCCAATGCGGAACAGCGGATCAAAAATACGTTCGGAGATATTGTTTCTGGGGACGGCAAGTGTACTGCCCGAAGCAGGGAACGACACGGCAAGTGTTCTTCTCGACAGGAAATATCTCATCGACGCGGGATGGTATGCCCCGCTCAACATGCTCCGTTTCGGCGTAACCCCGCTCGATATTGAAGCGGTGTTTATTACTCATTTCCATCAGGATCATTATCTCGGTCTTGTCGATCTGATCTTCTACTTCGCAATGAATAAAAAAAAGTATGCAGAACGCTCACCGGTACGGATCTATGGCCCAAAAGAGGATATCGATGATGTGTACCGGAGAATATGCATATTGCTTAAAGCGGACATCGATTTGGGGGTTCTGGGGTCGATGCAATTCGACCTTATCGGTGTTTCACCCGGAACAGCGGTCGATATTCCGGAGTACACGGTCATGCCCTGTCGCACGGAACATGCTGTCCCAAGTCTCTGCTACCGATTCACATCACGGGGGACGGGCAGGACAATTGCCTATACCGGAGATACCGGATATAGTGAGACGCTTAGCGAAGAGCTTGCGGGGATCGACTTGCTTATTCATGAAGCATCATGCGGCGCAGCCGTGGGGCCTCACGTCGGACACTCCGGGGCTGTCGACGCTGCAACGTGTGCCGTACATGCACGCGTTCGACGACTCATACTTACCCACTGCGAGAAACGGCTCCGCAGTGATGCATTAAAAGCGGCGAAAGCAGTATTCAGGGAGACGCGATTGTCCAAACCGGGTGACCGTGTACTCCTGTAAGTGCGGCAATCATAGCAAGGGACATGGCGATGCAGATACATGAGATAGATCTTCACTATCATGCCGGCCAGGAGAGGCAACACAAGGCGCTGCGTGAACATCTTGCGCATGCGGTCAGCACCGGGAGAAAGATTCTCGGCGTTACCGATCATTACGATCTCTATCTGCCGGGGAACGAGGATAATGCGGAGACTATATATCCGCGGAGCATTGACGGCCTGCTCGCGTATGCCGCTGAGCTTCGTTCGCTGAAAAACGAATTTCCATCACTCGCGGTATATTTTGCGCCGGAGATCGGAGCGGACATCAGATTCAGCGATATTCCTGATGCGGTACACGCGGTATCCGATTATTTCATCTGCGAACCACCCGCAGTGGTGGCGGATAAGAAGGAGAATACCGAACGCCGCGTTGAGCGGCTGTCGCAGATCGCAGCATTTTCGAAGCGTACCGAAAAGCCGGTTTTTCTCGCACATCCGTTCCGATCGGCCGTTGACAGGCGACTCGTGAAAAACCCCATTGAGCCCGCTATTGTCGGCATGAGAACCCGTGCAAGCATATCTGACTATGGGGCGGAAGAGGTAAGTGACTTTTTCCTGCAGGACATAGTGCTACTGGCAAAGGAATCAGCACGGCTTGGTATTCCTCTCGAGATCAACGGGGAGACGCATCACCGCATCCGCGTAACCAATCTACCTGCACCGCTCACTCTCTTGTGGGCTGCCTATTTCATCATGAAACAGTATGGTGCTTCCTTTGTGCCGGGAAGCGATCAGCATGATTTTTGGATCGGCAGGCACGGTGCATATGTACCGTATGACTGCTTTTCGGCCATCGGTGTTACGGCGGAAGCTATTCGTTTTTTGACATGGCCTCTGTTCGATGATGCGTGCTGTTTACATAATTTTCACCCCCTTGTATAATACGGCCTGTAGAATGAAGGAGCATACATGGCCGCGATACGCATTTACAATATCTTTCCGCGGCTTCTCGGGCATATCTCCAATTGGCATATGCATATACCCCGCATACGCGCCATGGGTTTTGATACGATATACCTCAACCCGCTCTCCTATCCCGGTTTCTCCGGGAGCCTCTATGCCATCAAAGACCATTATGCGTACAATCCGATGTTCTTCACATCGACGGAGCGAACGGTCGCCGAAAAGGAGCTTTCCGCGTTCATTGCCGCCTGTGGCAAGCAGGGCATTTCCGTCATGATGGACCTCGTGATAAATCACACCGCATCCGATTCCGCGCTCGCGAAAGAGCATCCTGCATGGTATAAGAAAGACAAGGACGGAAAATTCGTATCGCCGGGTGCGTGGGATGACGGGAAGTGGGTGAGCTGGGGCGATCTCATCGAGATAGATAATGAAGCGACGGAGGACAGGAAGGGCCTTGTCAGCTACTGGAAGAAGCTCATCACCGCTCATATCGAGCTCGGGTTCACCGGCTTCCGCTGCGATGCGGCGTATAAAGTACCGGCCGATATGTGGAAAGAGCTCATAACGCATGCAAAGAAGAAAGGACCGATGGTCTTCTTCGCGGAAACGCTCGGCTGCCCCATGAAGGATGTCATCGCACTTGCCGGTGCGGGTTTCGACTACATCGCCAGTTCCGCCCGCTGGTGGAATTTCCATGACGACTGGTGCCTTACGCAGTACAATGAGTCCCGCGTGCACGCCCCGTCGGTCTCGTTCCCCGAGAACCATGATACGATGCGCACGATAACCGAGTACGGCGGGAATATAAACCACGTGCGTCTTGTCATGCTCCTGACCGCGCTCCTGTCCGCGGGATGGATGATAACCTCCGGTTTCGAATGGGGGTATCGCCGCCGCTGCGACGTCGTGCACGGCATGCCGGAAGACGCCGAGCAGATACAATACGATATCTCCGATCATATCCGCCGCATCAATGCGTTCAAGAACTCACACGATGTATTCCGCACCGAAGGCGACGTGCGCGTCGTGCTCCCCATCGATGCCCCTGAAAAAGATGATGCGAACGGGATGAAAGCGCTTGCAGATGCCGACGGCAAGAAGAATCGTGTGCTCGGCATCACGAAAGAGAGCAGTGACGGGAAGAGCACCGCGCTCATCTTTTTCAATACCGATGTGAACACGGAACGGACGGTCGATGTGTCGGCCTTCAGCATCAGAAAGGATATCTCCCTTGACGGTGCGCTGAAAGCCGTGCCTCGCGGAAGCATCACCATCGCCCCCGGCGATGCGCGGATATTCCTCCTCTAGCCCATGGAACAGACATTCTCCGATTTCAAGAACAACCTCCTTGAGGTGCTCAAGAACGCAAGCTATACCAAGGAGATAGACAATGTCGTCGACAGCTTCGTGCACCGCTTCCGGGAGTACTACGATTTCGACTGCTGCGAGGTGTATCTCGTTTCCGGCGAGAAGCTCATACTCCGCGGGCTCGCGGGGCTTGACCGTTACTATGTCTGCAAGATAGAGCATCTCATCGCGGACGATCTCTACAAGCGCGTGCTCGAGAATTCAGAGATCATCGTCGGCACCAATGTGAACAATACGCAGTACTCGGATTTCGGCGGCTTTACGCATATGGCGATAATACCGGTGGGTATTTTCTCCGAGAATTTCGGCGTGTTCACCATACGCACCGATGATGAAGGCATTGCGGAATTCCATAAGAATCGCGAGGACATCATAAGCCTCCTCGGCCATTTTGCGGTGCATGTGAACGATATGTTCCAGACCTTCCATTCGAAGTACCGCAATATACAGATATCGCTCTTGAAGGAGCTCGGCCTTCACCTTCTTACGAATGAGAACATGGACGAGACGATACGGGAATTCGCCCCGGAAATAGCACGTATCTTTCAGGCGGGCGGCAGCGCGCTCTACATCATCGATAAGGAAGGACAGTTCAGCCTGCGGTCTTTTTTCGGGATCTCGGGGGCGCTCCTCCCGCAGAAGGCCGCGATGACTTCGCCGTTCGTAGAGGAGATATCCCGCGCGAGCGGTTTCTTTTCCACGAACGATGTGTTCCGGCATCAGATCGTCATGGATAATACGCTGTCGCGGCATTCGGTGCTGGTGATGCTCCTGCGCGTATCCGGCATGGTGCTCGGGCTTCTGACCGTCGTGGACCGCGTACCATCGGCGATCAATCCCATGGGGGATTTCACCGAGGACGACGCAAATCTCTTCCGCAATGTCGGCTCCCAGCTCGCCGGGCGCATCTATCGTGAGAACATGCATACGCTCCTTGCGAGCTTCGTCGAGCGCAATGAGCGCAATAACCGCAAGCTGTACATACTGTATGAGGTGACGAGCGCGCTGCTCGGTCATTCCAAGCTTGAGGACATCCTTTTCATCCTGCTCATCTCCGCCACCATCGGCAATACGTCGGGGTTCAGCCGTGCGCTCCTGTTCCTCTTCGATGACGCGAAGAATGCGTTCGTGGGAAAAATGGGCGTGGCGCCGCTCGCCGAGGCGGAAGGGTTCAAGGTGTGGAACGCCATTACCGCGAACAAGGGCGATGTGTCGCTCGTGGAAAAGATATTCATGAGCATGTCGGAACGCGAGATGCACGACAATATCGAATTGACGATGAAGATATCGCATATCACCATTCCCCTCAACGGCATTGCACCGCAGTTCAAGAAGATCGTCGATGAGCGCCGCCCGGTGAACATAAAGAACCCATCGCTCGCCGGCGATGCCGATGCGCCGTACCGCGGTATATTCGGTGAGGGACCCTATGCGCTCATCCCGGTCATCATGCAGGATAAGCTTTTCGGCGTCCTTGTCGTCGATAATCCGATGACAAAGCAGCCCATCGGCGATGAGGATGTGAGCTATCTGCAGATGTTCGCCAATCAGACGGGCATTGCCCTTGAGTATGCGTACCTGTACAATCGCCTTGGCGAACGCGAGCGCGAGTTGAAGACCACGCAGGAACGGCTCTCCGAGGCGCAGCGGCTTGCGCTCATCGGCGAGATGTCGGCGAGCATCGCGCACGACCTCAGAAATTCCATCGTGCCCATCGGCGGTTTTGCGTCGCGGTTGAAGCGCATGGAATTACCCAATGAGAAAGCACGCCTCTATACCTCGATCATACACGATGAGGTGACGAAACTTGAGCTGTATCTCCGGAAGAACCTTGCTTTTGCGCGGAAGGTGACGCTCAAGACCGAGGAGACGGCCGCGTCCGCTATTGTTGACGGTATCACCACGCTCACGCGGGAGCATATCAAACAGAGCGGCAAGAAGATACAGTTCACGCCGTCGCTGGACGGGCGCATCGGCAGGGTGGTCTGCGATTATTCGCAGATGAACGATGCGCTCATGAACCTCATCATCAATGCCATCGATGCCGTCCCCAACGAGAACGCACGGATACGCTTCAGCATAGGGCCGGGGGCGAAGGCGGATTGTGTCGTGTTCGAGGTCTCCAATACGCATTCGTTCATCGAGCCGGAGATGCAGGGGCGTATCTTCGATCCGTTCTATACATCGAAGAGCGGCGGGGTAGGGCTGGGGCTTGCGATAACCAAACGCATCATCGAGGCGCACGGTGGCGAGCTCACGGTCGCGAGTTTCCGGGGCGAGGAGTTCCCGACCACCGTGTTCACGATATCACTGCCGACGCGGGCTATTTGATGAAATGATTCATGAGCGAGAGGAACACCGAGGTGTCGGCTATCGTTTTATCGAGGCGGTCTATCGCTTTCGATCCGGCACCGACGAATTTCGCCGGATTGAATATCTCTTTCTTCGTGCTGGCCTTGATGTCGCGGAGCACGGAGGTCATCACCTCGGATATCGACATGACGTGCCGCACCGATTTCTTGACGACATCGTTCACATGCGCATCGACCTTGCCGACGAGCGCATTGATCACTTCCTGGTTCGTCTTCGATTTCTTCATGCCGAGGAGGAGCGTCTTCAAGCGCTTGCCTTCTTCGCCGTTGTCCGACAAAGTGCTGTCGACGGCGAGTATCGCCTCGCGCGTGCCGTTCAGCGCATAGAACGCGTCGGAAAGGAGCGTCTGCCGCTCTTTCCGTACGAATTCGGCCTCAAGGAGCACCTGATTGACGGCGTCCTTGATGTATTGTTCATAACGCTCGATGATGAACGTCTTGAGATACACGAGCGGCTCGACGAACCGGAATGTCAGACACTGATACGATGAGAGGAGGCTGTTCTTTTCCTCGTTGTAATTGGTGAGTTTCGCGAGCTCGATGCCGGCGAACGCCTTCGAGAGCACTTTGTTGATGCGGTCCGATTTCAGGGCGGTGATTATCTTGTCGGCGGTGGCCTTGATGTCCTTCGCCAGATCGTTGATGTACGTGGAGACGATGTTCTCGGTCGAGGTCGCCGCGGTCGGGGTATAGGCGAGATCGCCGGAGAGATAGGCTATCATATCGGTCAATGCCTTGGTGTCACGGAGACTGTCTATCGAAGAGGAGAGATGCTTCGCGTTCTTTTCACCCATCGGCGGGAGCCCGCGATAGGACTCGAATTCATGGATGTATCGCGGCAGTTCCTTGGCCGACGGCATGGAATTGACCGCGCAGTCGAGCTTGACGATATCATCGATGAGGTAGCGGTTGTCCTTGCTGGTGAACACCGGCTTATAGTTATAATCGCCTTCCGGGAGCGTGGTGTCGAAGGTCTTTAAGAACATGTACATGTCGAATTTGCTGAGCTCGGCGAGGAGCTTCAGCGTATTGAACGTGCCGTTGATGGCTTCCGTTTTCTCGCGGTCGATCATCGTCTGCAACGTCTTGAAGCGCTGTTTGACGCCGTCGAACACGGCGTTCACATCGCCGCCCTTGACGATGGCGTTCATGATGTTCTCGTAGGAGAACGATGCGAGGAGTTCCTGCTGCTCCTGTGTAAGCATCGCTTCTATTATCTGCTTGGCGTATACCGTGCCGCCCTTTTCAAGGAAGTCGTTGCGCAATGCCTTCATGAACTGGTCCGAGTACCGGTAGATATGATAGATGTATATCGCGAATTTCTCCGAGATGGCGTTCATCTTGAAATCGATGAAGCCGTGGCCGCTCTTCCGTATGCGGTCACGCATGGCCTTGAGCTTCATCCGCTCCTCGAGTTCCTTGTCGCGCGCATTGAGCACGTGGAAGCGGAACGTATCGATAATATCGCTGATAAAACCCATTGAGTATCCCGGATGTCTCGCTCAGAAAATAATGGCGATTGTACCATGCCTTGCGGCTTATATCAATATCAGAACGGCTCCCAAATCCTCACATAAGGATAAAGAGAAACCACGGAGATCACGGAGAAAAGGCCGAGAAAGAACGGAAGGGCAGCTGAACATTTTCACCCGAAAGATGATACCTGCTGCGCATTGTCCTCCATACGCTTCATTGCATTCTCATACATTCTCTGTGCCCTCCGTGGTTTTATTTTCTTACGTGATGATTCGGGCGGCTGGCAACTCAGCGTGATGATCGCTCGTCGAATGCCGATGGAACGCTTTTTCTCACGGCCTCCCAGTCGATGGGAAGCGCTCGTTCGCTCCCGCGGAACTGTTTCGCCCAGCGCTCCGCATTCGCGATGCGACGCTCCGTTGCAGGATGCGTCGCGAGCGGTTCGAGTATCTTCTCCGCGGTGCGGCTGTACCTGCTTTTCAGCTTCCGGAAGAACGCGGCGCTGTGCTTCGGGTGTATCCCCGCCTTGATGAGAAGCGCGCATGAGTATTCGTCGGCGGCGTTCTCCTGCTGCTTCGAGTAATGGGAGTTGACCGCCTGCCGGACGATATCGTGTATTATCGTGGTGTTGCCGCCCGAAACGACGGCCATGAGCACGGCGAGCCCGGTCTGCCGAATGATGAGCGCGAGCGGATCGCGATGTGCAACGTGGCCGAGCTCATGCGCGAGCACCGCAGCCGTCTCTTCGGCATTCGCCGCATCGCGGATGAGGGCGCTGGTAACGACTATCATGCCGCCGGGGAACGTGTACGCGTTCACGATGGGTGAATCAATGACGATGATCTCGGGGCGCGCGGGGAGATTCGTGTCGTATGCGGTCAGGCGCTCCATGATGACGGACATGGCGCGGGTGACCGGCGCTTTGCGAATGATCGTCGATTCCCGTGCCACCTGGTCCTTGAGGAGGGCCTTGAGCTTCTTTTCCCAGTCAAGCGACATATCGTTCGCGACCTCGGGCGTACCCTTCGGTATCAACAGGTGATAGAGGCCGATGGTGACACCGGTGCTGAGAAGGATGACGCCGAGAATTATCGCAAGATCGCGGATGACGACACGGCTCCTGAACATGATCTACAATCCTTCCGGGGGCGAATTCTTCGGGAGCGTACGCGCGCGCGCGGGCCTCACGAAATTCGACCGGTACGACATGCGTCCGATGAGGGGAAAGTAGATGAAACGGCCGTGTTTCGCATACAGCGCGGCGATGATCGAAAGGATCACATAGACGATATTGAGCACGGCAGTGCATATCGCCCCGACGGCGAGGACGGTGCCGAGCATTTTCGGGAATGATAAAGCGATGAAGAACCAGATGACGAGGGCCGCATTGATGACCGATATCGGAATGTGGAAGAGGAGCGCCTGCTGTGCATGGAAGCGGACGAATGGCGACTGTGCGCGGTTGATGAAGTAGTATATTATCGATGCGATAAGGCCGAAGAAGGGGAGCGGGAGCCCGATGGCCCACGAGGCGAACATCATGAAGTACGCGCCCATCGCCGCATTCTTCTGATCGGCGCCGATGTTCCTCGGCTGCGGGATGTCGACCACGCTTTCGGTCATCTTTTTCGGCGGCATACGCGTACCCCTTTTCTACTTCTTGCCCAGGCGGCAGTTCTTTATCTCGGTCTCAATGAGCGCGAGCGCCCCTATCGCTTCCAGTCTGTCCATCGATTCGGCGAGTTTGCTTTTCTGTACCATCACCTTCACCGCAAGCCAGCCCTTCTCGTCAAGCTCGGATATCGTGGGCGATTCGTATCCCGGTGTTATGGCTTCCGCATCCCTGAGCTTCTCAGCCCGGATATTGTATTCGAGCATGCTGTACGTGTCGGCGATGAGTATGCCTTCGATGCGCCGCTTGATACGCGCGATGCGTTCATCCGCTGCGATCTTTTTATTGGCGATGAGCACCGTTTGATATTTTCCGATCTCCCGGAATATCCTCAGATTGTTTTCTTTGAGGCTGTCTCCTGTTTCCACGATATCGACAATGGCGTCGGCGATCTTAAGCGCTATGGTTATCTCTATCGCTCCGCTCATCTCGATGCAGTTGACATCCACCTTCTCGCGGGCGAAGAAGTTTTTCGTTATGACCGGGAACGATGTCGTAATGGTCTTCCCGCGAAGGAGCGATGCCTCCTCTCCCGGGAAATTCTGGCTGACGGCGACGCACAGGCGGCATTTACCGTAATCGAGCGGCAGAAGCTCGGCGACATCCGCCTCTTTCTCGATGACGAGGTCCTGGCCGGTAATGCCCGCATCGATGGCGCCGTTCGCTACGAGGAGCGGTATGTCCTCGGCGCGTAGAAATACGAAGGTGATGTCCGCCGATGCAGAGGTCGCATAGAGCATGCGCTCCTTCTGGCGGAATGAGAACCCCGCGCGCTTGATGAGCGCCATCGTCGGTTCGGAGAGCCGCCCCTTGTTCGGTATGGCGAATTTTATCGTATCGTTCGATCCCAGTGTCATTGTTCTCCCCGCGATGCTTTTTCAAGAAGCCCGCTCGTCCCGGCGCGCCGCTCAAGCTCCGACGCTATATCGGCAATGGTGATATCCTTGTAACCGGCGAGGACAAGCGTGTGATAAAATAGATCGCATATCTCGGCGGTGAGATGCGCCTTGTCGTTCTCCTTCGCCGCCATGCATGTTTCATACGCCTCTTCGATTATTTTCTTGTTCATCTTGTCGACACCCGTATGCATGAGCTTTGCCGTATAGGATGTCGACGGATCGGCGGTCTTTCGCTCCGCTATCACCGATGCTAATCGTTCGAATGCGTTCATGGTGCCTGCCGACCGTTTATGTGACCGGGATTATATCATGTCGAGGCTGTGTCCGCAAATGTGCTCGATGACACAAATCCTCGCATAAGGATAAAGAGAAACCACGGAGATCACGGAGAAAAGGCCGAAAAAGAGCAGATGGAAAATTAAGCGTTTTCACCCGAAAGATGATACATGCTGCGCATTATCCTCCATGCTCTTCATTGCATTCACTTATATTCTCTGTGCCCTCCGTGGTTTTATTTTCTTACGTGATGAATCGGGGCTCCAGTTTCCTGCACGGGCTCGATTTGACATATAGCGGCAAGTGATTATACTGAGTATGATGATGCTTTCTACTGGACGAAAAATGCGAAGAACGATCTTCTCGGTTTTCACCGCGCTCGCTATGCTTCTCACACTATCCTGTCTGCATGATATCAGCGACCGGACGAATGCACTCGATCCGAACAGCTTGGCGAATGCCGGCAAGTGCAGGATCATAACAGTACACTACGCGGCCAACGGTTCGCTTTTCAAATCATTGGACGGAGGCGCGACGTGGTCGCCGCGGGCGGCCGACTATGCGCGTTCGGATTGCAGCGCGTCGTGCATCGCAGCGTCTTCCGACGGCAAAAAACTCGTGGCGGCGTGGCAGGTCGGAAAGCTCTATACATCGACGGACAGCGGGGCGACCTGGGTGCTCAGGGATTTTACCGGGACTACGAATTATTGGAATCACATCATCTGTTCAGCGGACGGAACGAAGCTGTTGGCTGCTGATTATCAGACGGGATTGCCCGGGTCCGGCTATCTCTACCGTTCGATGGACAGCGGTGTGACATGGGTGCAGGAGACCGCTCTTGGCCAGCATTATTGGGGACAAGTCGCTTCATCTGCTGACGGGAATAAACTCGCCGGTGTCGATCCTGGGTTGAGTTATGCCTACATCTGGGTCAATAACGGCGGCGGATGGACGAATTCCGGTGATCTTGACGGCGGAACGCCGCAGCAATTCAATAGTGTGGTGTATTCATCTGACGGGAAGAGATTAATCGTCGGCGGGCAGATGGATTATATCTATATTTCGACCGACGGTGGAGGCACATGGACAAAGAGCATGGGTGCCGGTGCAGGAGCGTTCACGTTCGCCTGTTCTTCGAACGGCATGCGTATCATCGCCGCTGACAATCAGAACTATACGGCAGGATATATCTATACATCCTACGACGGCGGCGCGACGTGGACGCAGCGTCCGAGCGCGGGACTTCGCTGCTGGCGCGGTATCGCGTGTACGCTCGATGGGATGAACATTGTTGCCGGTGTGAACGGCGGATTCCTGTATACTTCCGCCGACGGCGGTATAACATGGATAGAACGGCAGGGAGCCGGCACCGTCACCTGTCTTGCAGCCGTTATCTATCGATAAGACTTCGCAGTCCGGACCTATTCGATCGCTATGACCGGATTCCAGTACGTCGAATCCGAAGAGCTGTTCTTGTTCATGTTGACGATGAACCGTATCCGGTCCCCTTTCTGTACCGTTACCTTCACGTCATGTGCTGCCGTTGCGCTGCCCGGTGTTACGTCCACCGGTCCGAAAACGATCGCGTCGTTATGCCGGATCGAGGCGATGATGCCGTCGCCTTTATTCGCCGGCGCCGTTGATCCAAGACGCGCCGTACCGCTCACCGTTACCGTGCCGTTCAGCGGTGATACCCAGGTGCGCACCGAGTCGCCGCCGTCATCGGGGTGCTGTGAATCGGAGCCGACTATCGTCCACTGTTTTGTACCGCGCCACTGCCTTTTTATATCATCCCATGAAAGATCGGCGAATCCCGTGCCGTCGTATGACTCGAAGCGCCAGAGATATTTCCCCTGTGTATCGGCGAAGCCGGACGCTGCGGCATAGCGTTTGCGCGGTATCGAGGTGAGGTCGTTATGTTCCGCCGTAACGGCGGCGGAGCGTGTCAGATCGATGACGGTTTCTGCCTGTACCCGCAGACTATTATCGATGAGCGAGAGGTTCGATACGTTCACGCAGCGTATCGCGTACGGCATCGTGTCGCCGCGCGGTGCGTAGTTCGATGCATCGGCGCTGATGCTGTTGCCGCGTATCGTGACATCGGCACAGGAGAAGAGCTGTATTGCGAGAGCGCCGGTGTTATGGAGCCTGTTGCTCTCGATGAGGATGCGTTCCGCCCCGCGCCACGCGGCCTCATGCGTGAGCGAATCCACCGCGACAACAATGGCCCCGTCGCCGCCGAGCTCGAAATTCGAATCGCGGACCGTGTTCCTGCGGATGGCAAGGTCGCGCGGTGCGAACCCTTCCGGCCACCCCGGCTCGTTCTTCGCACATATCGCGGAACCGCTGTTCCCCTCGTACAGATTGTTCTCAATGACGCCATGATGCGTTTTGATATACGACCCATAGCGGCGGAAATTCCTGAACACATTGTTGCGTATGACGAAATGCGATGAAATGCGGCTGTCGTTGAAGAAATGATCGCATTCTTTCTGCACGCCATTGGAAGCGATGCCGATCACGCGGTCGAGCGTAATGGTCTTTTTTCCGGATGCTGTGTCGACGGCAAGCACCGCCGCTTCGCCGATCAGACGGCCCTCTCGCGGGTCGAAGGCACGGAGAATATTGCCGGGGAAGACAAGCGGCCAGCCGCGGACGACGAATTCCGTCTCGCTTTTCTTTTCCTGCACATAGAGAGGTATCGTGTAGAAATTGATCGCATCATCGGCCATTCCTTCGAGCACACATCCTTCCACCCAGGGGCCGATGGTGAATTGCTGGCAGTGTATGCCGTCGGCCCCCGATACGTTCCATCGCCCTTCCTTCAGCAGTACCTTGCACTCGAGTATGGCGATGTTCCCGCAGGAAGAGCCGATATAATCGCAGCCGGGAGCGGCATGATTGACGATGTTGAAGAAAGTGGTGTTAAGCGTCGTGTTCCAGAAACTTGCCAGCGCCTCGGAGCGGATGATCTGCACATAGCGATCACCGGGTTCGAAATATCGTGATTGGCTCTTGCTGTTGAGCATGAGGCGGTACTTTCCGGCCGCTATTTTTTCGTAGCCGTCGATGCGAAAGAAATTCGGCGCCCCCGGTTTCATCCTGCCGGCTATCTCGCGGTGCTTGAGCATGCCGAAGCCGCGTTTCGCCGCAAGATATGGTTCATCAAGCTCGGGGAATCCCTTCGACAGCGAAAGCACGAAGGATCCTGCGGCCGTATCCGCCGATTCGACGATGCCCTGCGAGAACGGCAATGGATCATAATCGACGATGAAGTCACGTATGATGACATTCGAGCAGCCATCAAGCCGGACAAAACCGATATCCGGATTTTTGATCACGACCGTACTGCCGTTCCCGTTGATGGAAAGCGACCGGACATCCGATAACTGCAGCATAGCGCCTTTGTTGGTAGTGCTGTTCTCAAGGATATACGCACCCTTCGGGAATATGACGACAGACGGTGCACCCGATGCTTTTGCTGCGGCAATGGCAGCGCGGATCGCGGGGAGATCGTCTTTTCCGTCGTCAGGTTTCGCACCGTGATCGATGACGGAGAACGACTTTTCGGCGGTGATATTCGTCACGGGATACGGCCGCTCGAACGGCAGCGGGGCATTGCTCACTGCTTTGCCAATATCGGGCATCCCGATCAGCGACAGTGACGCCGCAATGAATAGGACCGTGCTGCGCAGTATTTTCATGACCGTATCCTTCTTCGGGCTGACATATTATTTCCCTATCTCGATGACAGGGTCCCAGCCGGTGCTGTCGCCCGAGTTCACCTTCGCAGGCCCGCAATTGACGATGAAGTATATCATATCGCCTTCTTTAACCGATGTGCTTACGGCATGCGATACACCTGCTTTGCCCACGGTCGGTGATGTCCATATCGTTTCATCGTTCTTCCTTATGCTGCAGGTCACGCCGTCGCTCCCGCCGCTCGCTGGCTTGCCGGTAATGCGTACCGTGCCGGTGATGGTCGATGTCCAGCGGCGCACCGCGTCGCAGTTGTTGCCCGGATGCATGCCGGTATTTCCCACGAGACAGAACTGTTCAGGGCCCTCCCATGACTTACGCGCAGGATTATATTTCATTGCAGTGAACACGCTGCCGGTAAGCGAGAGATAATGCCAGCCGTTCGCGCCCTGCTCGATGCCGAATTCCTTCGATGCGAGTATGCGCCTTACGCTTTTCACCGGGGCCCCGGTTACGCCGGCGATATCGTCGCTCGCTCCTATGAACGTGCCGCCGAACGGGCCCATGCGTTCCACCTTATTGTTAGAAAATCGTACATCGCGGACACGGTCGAGCCAGACGACGGCCTTCGTATCGACGCCGCGGCTTTCCCCCGTTCGCGATTCTACGCCATGGGTGTCTTTGAACGTATTGTTCCTGACCGTGACGTTGCTCGCAGCGGTGATAAGGAGATTCACCCCGCAGCAGCGCTCGACGATATTATCCGCTATCTCGATGTTCCGCTGTGCCGCGGGCGCAGCATATCCCGATGCGCCGTTCGCGATGACGCTTATCATGCCCGCCTGCGAACTCCCCGTTGAAGAACGTTCGTAGCCTGAGTTGCGGATGACATTGCTCCGTATCGTAAGGTTCCAGGAATTGCCCGCTTCCAGCCAGAAGATGAGCTCCGGAGCGACGACGATGCCGGCGATGGAGCTTCCATCGATGATATTGTTCTCAATGATGCCGTCCGATGCTTTAATGAGCAGCCCGCGCGCCCGGTGATTGCGTATCGTATTCCCGCGTACGATGAACCCGTCGCCGTTCTTCGCCGGGCAGTCGATGCCGTCTCCGGGGGCGGCATTCACTGCCGTATCGAGATCGATCTCATAGTATGTCTTCATCGAGTCGCGTATCCCTTTGTTCTCTATCGACAAGGAGCCTTTGACAGCCTCGTAACCCGGCCTATCCGCTGCTGCAGATGGTGTAATGCCTGCGACCGTTGCCTGCGCAAATACACTGCCGTCAGCAGTGCGCGTGAAACGCACGATACTGTTCGTTGTGAACGGGAGTACATCGTTCTTCGGCATGACCGTGATGCGCGTGCCGCTGTCCCTGAGCACGAGCGCGTAGTGGCCGTGTATCGCAATGCCGTCATCACTGTGACCCTCGATGAGGCAGTTCTCTATGTGCGGGCCGGGCATCGATGATATGACGTGTATGCCGTCGGCGGTATTCGCTTTGAGACGCGCTTCGGTCGCGCCGGGGGGCACGGGTCCGGGCGTGATGCGCATGCCGAGATAACGATTTCCCCCGCCGTTCACATCGAGCACGGCGAATGTCGGCCCGGTGTGAAGCGTTACGCCGTCGAACGTGCAGAAGAACGAGCGGCTGAGAAATGTCACATGCGGTGAACGTATCTTTCTTTTTATGACCACAAGATCACCTGTTTCTATCCCGAGCCGGGCGTTCACCCCGTCGGTGGTCCCGCGCACTGTGCGGCCGATTACCGTAAGCTTCGCGCTCGTTCCCGAGGTATACATGTTCTTCTTCCAATGACGCGTTATCCTGTCGTAGATGTAAAGCCCCTGATCCCCTTCGGGCGGGAGCGGATATCCGTCATGCAATGCGATCTCGATATCCCTGTCATTGGTGCCAATGGATAGAACCGTCCCCTGCGTGAACGGGAGCGGATCGTAATCGACGGTGATGCCGCGGATGAGCACATTCGAGCAATTATCAAGACGAATGGATGGGCATGTTTCGGTGCAGAGCATCGTTACGTCCGGTGCGTTCACGGTGAAGTCGCTCATGTTCGTGAGATACAGATGGATAGAGCTGTGCGAGGAGGGCGGGGAAATGCGGTATACGCCGGGGGGTATCGTCACTTCTTTCTTACCGGCGTTATATGCTTCGTAGACGGCTGTTTCGATATCGAACGCAGAAAGCGATGCCGCCGCCGTTATCATGAGGATAAAGGATCTCATTCATGCGCTCCTTATCGAACAGGAACAGTATATGCAGATGCATGACCGAGGTCAATGGAAGGAATAAATTCAGATATGTACGAAATAAAGAACTTGCGATGCGGCAGGTTATCGGTATACTGTCTTATATGCCGCAAAAGCTACAAAATGAGACCAAACTCCTTGTCCGCGGCGGGGAATCACATCAGGAGTTTGATGCCGTCATCGGACGTCTATCCATCGATATCAAGCGTGCGGGTTTCGCTCACTACAGCGGTGATGAAGAGGTGCTCAGGCAGGGGCCGTACAATGAGCTGCAGATAATACTGGCGGGGGAGGGGGGGCTTGTCCGGGGAGGGAGATCCTTCTCGCTCAAAGCACCGAGCATCTGCATCATACCGCTGAGCGAGACGGCGCGGATACGGAATGCCCCCGGTTTAAAGAAGGTGTTCTTCCAGTGTAACATCACCTATGGCGGCGCCGATATCCTGCTCAACGATGCCCCGCGGATACTGCCGTTCACCGGTGATGCCGCAGCGTGGTGGGAGCGCGCGGTCGGTTCGATACCATCCGGTGATGTGTTCGCGATGAAGGCGATGCTCTATGATGCGCTCTCGATGATACGCCCGGTCATAGAGGAGATAGCGTTCAAGAAACGTGATGCCTATGACCGCTTCGCGCCGTTCTTCGAGTATGTGCGGCGCACATCGTTGCGAGCGATATCGATGGGGGACATCGCGATGAAGTTCGGCGTGCATAAGAATTATTTTTCCCAGGAATTCAAGCGCCATTTCGGCATGCCGGCGAAAGCGTATGCCCTGTCGGAAAAGCTCCGTTCAGCCAAGGCGCTCCTTATCGAGACCGGGGACGATATCCCGTCCATCGCTGAACAACTCGGTTTCTTCGATCGATTTCATTTTTCCAAGGCGTTCAAGAAGAGTACCGGCGTCTCTCCGGCCGAATTCCGCGAACGCTCTTCTGAGGATGCGTCTACAGATCGTCCTTGACCACCTTTTTCGGGAGGCTCGAGGGGCCGACGACGACACTCGATATATTGAGGGCTTTCCATATTCCCTTGTCGTTCTTCTTGAGCGTCATCGGCCGCGGGAGATTTCCCGATGTTGTGAACGCATAGAGCCGCACCTCATCATCGCGGTCGCGGGTGAGCTGATTGAATCGGATGACGAACGGCCCCTTTGCCGGGAGCGAGTAACCCGCATCGGCGCTTGTGCCGTCGAGATAGACGGCGCCGAGCCACGGATATTTATCGATCTGGCGGATAAGGTACTGTGCGTTGGCGTCCGGCGAATAACCTTTATACACCGGTTTCGCGCCGCCCTTGGTGAGGAGCGACTGATCGAGCATGAGCGTCATGCACTGGAGGCCGAGCTCCTTATTCCTGCCGTAGATGATCATCGCCGTTATGAATGCGGCATATCCTCCGCGCGGGTCCTTTGCGATGCTCTCGCGAAGTGCGGTGAAATCTTCCGCCGAAGAGGGTATCGACGGGATGGATATCTCCGCATTGTCGAGGAGGTAGCGCCCGCCGACATCGCTTTTCATGGCGGCATCGAACGGCAGCTTTTCCGCTGCGGTGAGTACGCCGAGTGTGAACGTAAGGACAAGTGTTGCTGTAAGTCGCATGGTTCCTCCGTGTGTCCGTTGATCGCTGACGACTGAATCATAGTCAATGGCCGGGGATTGTCAAGGGCTCGCGCGTCTGGTGAGTGAATTTTATTTGTATGTGAAATGCTCCGATCGATTGACGCCAAATCAAGAGGGATAGACACGAATTGCACGAATAACCACGAATAATTCGTGGAAATTAGTGTAATTCGTGTCTGGCTGCTGATCCCGGCCTCATGCAATTATTTCGCTGCGTTACCACAATGGAAAGGCACACACTGCGTCTGTGTGCGCTGGCGTTATTTCCAGTATTTGATATAGTTATTGCGCAAGGAGCGTTCATGATCCTGACAATAGACGTCGGCAACAGCAATATAGAATCCGGCATATTCTCCGCCGATACGGGTGACTATAATCTCGTCGCATCGTTCCGCATCGGGACGAACAGGTCGATAACGACCGATGAGCTCGGTATTTTGTTCAAGGAGATGCTCATCCATAACAACGTAAGCCCTGCTTCGATAAAGACAGGCATTTACTCGAGCGTTGTGCCGCCCATCAATCACTCGATCA
Organism: Spirochaetota bacterium; assembly: GCA_038043445.1. Lineage (NCBI taxonomy): Bacteria > Pseudomonadati > Spirochaetota > Spirochaetota bacterium. The sequence continues at coordinate 1,854 of JBBTBY010000065.1, read as the reverse complement.
ACAAGATGATATTCAAGTACTTCGGCTGTAATCCCATGCTTATTACGCCGAAGGATTTTGAGAAGGAGATGCCGGTACGCTACGAGGATGCGGGTCAGATAGGCACCGATCGCCTGGTCAATGCGTATGCCGTCATAAAACTCTATTCGGCGCCTGCTGTTATCATCGATTTCGGCACGGCAACGACGTTCTGCGCCCTCTCGAGGAAGAATGAATATCTCGGCGGTCTTATCATCCCCGGCATCAGCATATCGCTTGAGGCGCTGGTCAACAGGACGAGCAAGCTCCCGAAGGTCGAGCTCGGAGCCCCGGCGAAGGCCATAGAGACGGAAACCGTCCGCGGTATGCAGGCGGGGATATACTATCAGACCGTGGATGCTGTCGACGGCATAGTGCGGCGGATGAAGGAAGAGATGGGCGAGCCAAATGCCCAAGTCATAGCTACCGGCGGGCTATCCAATTTCGTAGCCAGGGGCACAAAGGAAATATCGATAGTCGACGATTTCCTGTCACTCAAAGGCCTGAAAGCCCTTTATGAGCAGCGGACGGCATGATCGTACTATTGCCGTCCCTTGACAAGATTAATGAAGATTTACTATACTACCTAAGTGCTGCCCGGATTGGGCGCATGGTCTAAGGTAGGTATTCGTATGCGTTCGTATGTCAGAACTGTTGTTCTTTCAGCGCTGTTCGTCATGTCTGCGCAGACCCTCGTACATGCGATCGATGTCGAGTGGAGCCAGCGTGCATGGACGTACAGCGGGTATTCCAATTTCGTCATTGCCGATCTTACCGACGGAACGAATTTCAACTACAATGATGGTGACTTCTTTTTTCCAGGCATGGATTATCGAGGGATAGCACCGATCTTCCTCGCACCATATACGAGCGCGAGATTACTCCCCTATATCAACGAATACGTCGATTTCCTGTACAGTTATATGTCGCCGCCATATACAGCAAGCGGTGTTCAGGTGCATTACATCGACTCAACGACGTGGGTTCCGGGGAAGGCTCCCGAAAATCCACTCGTAGTATTCGGAATTTATCCGGTACAAAGCTATCCGGTAATGCGGTTCGGCTCCTACAAGGTGGGCTTTACCGCGAATAATGGCGGTGTTCTCGCGAGCAATTTTTCATACATGAGATATTTGAGCAATACGTATCATCCTCGTGTCACGAGCATAACGAATATGTTCCTGTTTTTCTATTCCAAAAACGACTCGCCATCCGCTTCGGACGGGAAACGGTTCCGCTTTTCCATCATGCTGAAACAGGCGTCCGGCGGGGCATGGGAGAAAAGGTGGGATGTGAGCAATTTTTCCTTCCCGACGAGGAACTGGACGTTCAACAGCACCGTTGTCAATATCCCTGACGGTGTGTTGGGGACGCAGCTGGTCCATGCTACCTACAACCCCACCGGGATAATCGAGACGAACACGGTGATGATACCGCACTTCAATGTGACCGATTATCTTGAGCACAGCACCGCGAGCGCCTTCAATCTTGTTTCGAATTCGATATGGCTTGACAGCGTGGTGTTCGCGAACGAGTTTATCCCGTGGGCGGACCTCGTATCGTCCCCGATAGCGATACCGCAGTATACGCTGAACGCCGGTACGATGTATAAATGCACCAACCTTAAAAGTATATACATCGGCGGCATTAACAGTTATACCAATCATGACTACGGCGTATCGAACGCCCTCATGCAGAGTACCGGAGACCTCAACCACTATCGAGGCTCGGGCGTAAGGGTCGATATTTATCTGCGCTCAGCGGACTCCGTCGACGCGTTGAAAACCGCGCGATGGACGGGCATCGATACCTGGCAGGATATCGGGGGCATACCGT
>JBBTBY010000064.1 GCA_038043445.1 Spirochaetota bacterium | reverse complement strand
CGCGACCCGAAGCGGGGTACGGTCGAGCGCGATGCCCGCCTACGCCGACCTCGAGGTCCGCTTCCATCGCCTGTATGCCGTGCGCCACGCGATCGAGGGCCTGAAGTGGGACTGGGCGGCGATGATGCCGACCGCTTCGTGGCCGAGCGTTTCGGATACCGATCCATCGACCCAGTTCTTCCATTCGGTGCAGAGCGGTACGCGGGTTATCTTGATCTTCGCGAACGGCGTCCGAATGACAGGGTCCGGCACATCCTTGATTTCGCTCTGCTCTTTTCCGGTTATCGCAACGATCTTCATCGGGCGTCTCCTCGTCGGTCTTTGTTGAGAATATACTTCCGGTGCCGAGTTCAGTAAATGTACTTTTATCTATTCGTTTGCACTTTTCGTACATGAGTACTGATCATGAATGAAGCGATTATACTGTGACAGATGGCCGCGATAATCGATCTATTCCCAGGCGTCTGTGTTTTTAACGATATACACCGGTTCTTTGGGAATATGTACTTTTCCGTTTTTCTGCGGCAGTGGCCTTCCCAGGCAATCAACGACCGATGAGCCGGAAGGAACATCATAGATGAGATCCCTGCCTCTTCGGCTCCAGGCGACCAGAACCGTCCTCGATGCCCCGCTGAACTGCAGGATACGCCCGTCACTCGCCGGTAATTCCTGAGTGAAATGAAGCCCGTCAAGCATTTTGGTGAGCACTGCACAGGCGACGGCTATGGGGCGAGGCTCCCGGTAATCCCAGAACGATTTCGTATAATGATGATGGTAATAAAAGTCGTCCTGCCCGTCATAAAAGAATATTTTTTCTATGCCGAGCGCGAGCTGCATTACGCTCCAGTACACAAAATCGCCGGCGGCATCCATCGGCGAAAGAACTCCGTCGGGGAGATATACACCATTGGCGGTTATGGCTCTGCTTGCAAACCCCCACTCGGTATTCCAGATCACAGGAGTCTTGCCCCCGATTTTCATTGCACTCCGCATCCACTCAAGGCGCTTGAGCGGGTGATCGGAATCATCAAGAAAGCGGCGGTCTCTGACATAGTGATGAAATCCGAATACATCAAGGGACACAATGCCGAGGTTTTCAACGAGTTTTTCCGGAAAATCGTCCATGTAATTGTTGGTGAGACCCCGCGTGTGAAAAAAATATGCCGGTCCGCCGACGATCTTGATATCAGGATCGATCGACTTGATGACATCCTTTGCCGATTTTACGAGGAGAAGCCACGCTTCAAGACGTGTCATCCCGGACGGCGGATTTAAAAAATCGATATCCGGCTCGTTCCAAATATCCCAGTAGCGTATCTTCGTGCGATATCGTTGGACCATCGTCCGCACATAGTTCTGCCAAGCGCTCATATCGGCAGGGAGGTCCGCCTTATAGTCGAGAAAATCGGTTCCACGCCTGACATTTGATGGATTTTGTGCCGCCCATTGCGGTGTACGATCGAGGCTCCCTAGGATATCGAAGCCTGCATTGAGAAAACGGTCGACATGAACATCGGGGAAAAACCATTTTCCTTTCTGCGGTTCGACCGCCGTCCATTTCGTAAAAAGCGGATTATTTGCTCTAATCCAGTGAACACCGAGAAGACGCATCTTCGCAACACCTATATCGCCACCCTCAATATGTATACCGAACGGAGAATCCCTTCCGGCAATTCGTTTCGTATCCGGAACGATGCCAATGCTCATCATTCCTTTGGGTGTCGTCGTTGACCATGGTGTTTCCCAACGCAGTTGATACCAGCCGACATCAAGATCGGTAAATGTTTCCGTCCCCGGCGTATCGGCACTCCACGACCCTCTACGGATCTCTTTGTTGTCGATGGTGACAAGCGACCAGTCTGCACGTTTCCCCGCAGCGTGAGCCGCAAAATAGCGCAGCTGGACCTCAGTTCCTTTCGTGTAAAGCGTCATTGTTCGGTCTGCAATAACACCGAACGCCGCTTTTCCATCATTCCCTGCGCGCTGGACGAGCGAAACACCGGAGACAAGGATCGACCCGGCCCCCGATGCGCGCAACTCTGCTCGCGCATACATGATACTGCTGCGTTCAGGTACTGTACCGCGCACCTCGATCGATGTCCAATTAGTGTCGATCGTTATTTTTGTTTTCGGCCCATACCAACCGGGGCAGAATATACCGAGCGATGCCGATGATGACCCTTCGTTCATGCGAACACGAGCATGCAGCACGAACGGCTGCTCCGGCGTGACTGGCAACATCGCGGAAGCCAGTACCGAAACGGTATGCGGTTCGCACGCCATTGTAAGGACCGGAACTTCGTCAATGGCAACTACCGTACAGCGCGGCGGATCGACGGAGTAGCGAAGCTGCGTTTCATTGACGGGTCCAAGAGGCGGATGCTCAACCTCACCGAATGTGGTCCATCCGTAGCGATCGAGCGTAAAATTCCCGTTGGGAAGAAGATTCCCTTCCTTGATCTGTTTTTTGATCACGGGGGGGGAATCATGTTCACTGACAACCAGCTTTTTTATCGACACTGTTCCTTTTTGCGGGAACATGAATACAATTCGCGCTGAGGCATCGTCATTTTTCGCCTCGCTCCATGTATTTCTTTCTGCCCACTCCGGCAGCGCTATCGATTTTTGCTCGACGTATCGGGTATAAGCACCGCCGTTCTGTATCAGGTTGGCGATAAACGGTATGCCGCTGCCTGAAACAATGGTTGTAATACTGTAGATCTTTCCCTTTTTCACGGCAATACTTTTTATCGATCGCATCTGAGCGCGACCTTTTCCCGTATCGACTATCTCGATCGACTGGGACATCAGCTCCGTGGTGACATGAGCGGCACGGTATACCACTTGTGCTTTGGACCATTGCGAATCGTCCTCCCATCCTTCTGTGATCATTCCTGTGGCATTCGGGTTATTCGTATTTTCGGCGAATGGTCCGGAGAAACTTGTTTCAAATACTATCGAATCCGCGAAAAGCGTCGTGTTGCAGATTAGGAATGCGGCGGTCGCAATGATACGAGCAAAATGAGTAAATTCAGAGTGCATAGCGTTCGCTCCTTATTGCTGTAACAACGCGATGTATTTTTGAAGTATACATAGAGAAGATGATAATGCAATGATATGTTCTCTCTGGGCATGTGTAAATGCATATTTACTCGTTCGCTTGCACTTTTCGTTTGGCGCACGCGGTGTTGCGAAACAGCACGAAAACGGTAGAATGTATTCATGCGCGATATTGTTGTCACCAATATTGGATTGGATACGCCGCATTCTAGGGACCTTATCTATGATCGGCCAAAGGGCATACCCGAGTGGCTGCTCATGTGTTTCTCTACACCGTTCTATGCGACAACGAATGGCGGTGTTGCCGAGGGAAGTCCCGGCGATGTAATGCTTATGCCGCCAAACGTTCCGCAGCGTCATGGAACGCCCTTGAACGCGAAGGGCGGTTTCCGTAATGACTGGATGCATTTTACCGGTGATGCGGCGGCGAGACTTGTGTCTGCGTATGCCGTTCCGGTGAACACGATAATATCCACCGGCCGAACGGATTTTATCACCGGGCATCTTAGCGTTATTCAGGGTGAAATGCATGCCAAGCGTCCGCGGTGGGAGGATATGATACGGCTTGAAGTTGAGCATATCCTGCTGCGGCTGTCACGCCATGCTGCACTTCCAGAGCGATATCGGACAGGGAAGCAAAAGGAGCAGTATGCACGGTTCATCGAGATACGCGCACAGCTGCAGAAACACGCCGCGGATGAATGGAGCGTTTCGGCCATGGCCGAACAGGCGCATATGAGCGCCAATCGCTTCACGTCGGTCTATCGGGCGTTCTTCGGCACGAGTCCCATGGACGATCTTATCACGATGCGTCTTGAGAACGCCAAGGCCATGCTCGCTCACTCCGATGTACCCATCGGGCGGGTGGCAGAACTTACGGGATTCCAAAGCCCGTACTATTTCAGCAGGATATTCAAAAAAAGATGCGGGATGTCCCCCGAGGCGTATCGCTCACAGTGAAGTACAGACGATCACAGCACGAAATATGGTCGTTGATCCTCGCCGCAATGGACGCAGCATCCGTCGCGAAGGCCTGAAACATCGGTCAGATATCCCGTGCGTTCAATGACGGCATTGCCGCATTTCGGACAATAGGTATTATTATTCCCGACACGGGTGTTGCCGATGTACACATAGTGAAGGTGTTCTTTCGCGCGGCGGGCCATGGAGAGGAGTACGGCATCGCCGGTCGCGGTCTCTGCATACCGATACGAGGGATGATACGCGGATAGATGGAGCGGTATCGTCGGGCGTATGGACGCGAGAAATGATGCAATGCCGTCGATGACAGTAATGCTGTCATTGAGCGCGGTCACGATGAGCGTTGTCACTTCCACATGGCAGCGCTTCGCCGCGAGCGCGATCGTCCGGCGTACATCATCCGCATTGCCCTTCGCTGTATTTGCGTAGAAGGCATCATCTCCCTTAAGATCGATATTCATCGCATCGATGAACGGCAGCAGTTTGAGAAGCGGGCCCTCATTGATGTATCCATTGGTGACAAGCACGGTCTTGATGCCCCGCACGTGAAGCGCTTGTGCGGCATCGTAGACGTATTCGTACCACACGACGGGTTCGGCATAGGTGAAGGCCACCATGCGCGTCGGCGGCGTTGCCGTGCGCACGAGGTCATCAACGGAGAGATATTCCGTCTTCGGGAACGGTTCCTGCGATATGCGGTGGTTCTGACAGAACGGGCAGCGGAGATTGCAGCCGATACTGCCGAGGGAAAGTATCTCTTCCCCGGGATGGAAATGATAGAGCGGTTTCTTCTCAATGGGATCGACGGCCATGCTCGAAATCTCGCCGTAGTTATAGGTGACGATATGCCCGTCCTCCGCGCCGCGCACATTGCATATGCCGCGGCCGCCGTCGCGTATGATGCATGCATGCGGACAGAGCAGACAGCGTGCGGCGCTCGTATCCTCGAGATGGTCGAATGTCCGCCGCTTCATCAGAACGTGAATTCGGTGCCGACGTCGACGGAATCGACCGGCGAATACCCGCCGATACCATCGGAGATGAAATAGCGCGAGTAGATGACCTTCACCTTGAGCGGTCCGAATACCGTGTATTTTACCGAGAGCGTCATGACCGTATTGAGATCGAATATGCTGGAGATGAATTCGCTGAATATGATATGCGTCCTGTCGTACGTAAAGCGTCCGTTCAAATTCGGTATGACTTTTTCATCGAGCGTGAGCTCAAAATGAAGCTTATTCCCGGTCGACGCGAACGTGTACAGGTCGTAGTATTCCGAGTAATTGAGGAGAAAGCCGCCGACTTTACTGAAGCTCATCCCGCTTTCTATGACGAAACCGAGCGAGTCGGACATCTTTTTTCCATAGAGCTCGAGGATGCGCTGCGAGCGTATGCTTTCCTCGTAATACTGCTTGTCAAAGAGCTCGGGATAATGGCCGCCCATATTGAGGCGGAATTCCGCGCGCCAGGGGAGTATCCATGCATAGCCCTTTACCCCCGCCGCCGCGCCGAACCCGTACTGAAGACCGCTCATGTCCATGATGACGCCGTTGGTGCCGGAGAGGAGCGAATAGAGGAGATTTGCTGCGGCAATGGATGCTGCCCGCGTGTCGTATGTCCCGTTCGTGTAATATCCTGCGGGGAGCACATTGCTCGTTGTGCATATCTTCGCGAAGCCCATGCCCTCCATGCCGAAGTCGCCGTAGAGCGTGGCGCTCATCTGCTCGTTCTTTACAAGGGGGAGGCCCACATCAAGACCGAGCGCGAATACGCTCACCTCATTGGTCTTGTTGCCCCAGAAGAACGGCGAATACGTCGTCCAGGAATTGGTAAAGAACGGCTGAAAATCGCAGATGAACGAGACGCCGATATAGAATTTTTTCAGGAGCTCATCCTTCACGGCAAAAGCAAGGGGGCGGGTATAGATGCGCGCCGCAATGAAATTGTTCCGAGTAATATCCTCATCGAAGAATTCCGCACCCACGACGTCGAAATCGAGATTGAGATAGAACCCGTTCTTGCGTATCGTCGGGAAATTCTTCGCATTGTTGTATTGATTGAGGAGATAGCCGTTGCCGAAGGAGAGCTCATGTATCGATCCGAACCGCGCCCAGAACCAGTCCTTCTTCCACTGGACATAATAGAGCTTGATGAAAAGGTCGTGCATGGTATCGGCCATCCCGAGCATGTCCCATTCGTCATAATTATGCCAGGTGGGGGCCTGATAGAACGTCTGTGCAATGGGCAGATAGAACGGCAGATACAGACCGAGCCCGATTGGACCGAACGTTATCTCCGGCGTGAACGTGAGCGATCCCCATACACGCCATCCATTGTTGTACGGCTTGTCGTCGAAATAGGCGACACCCGCGCCGATATTCATTTTGAACGCGAACTCCCAGGGCTTTTCCGGCTCCCTGGGCTTATCCGCCTTTGTCTCATTGGTCTGCGGTCTTGCCGCGTTCGTTGCAGCGGCGTTCGTGCCGGCGAGAGCATTCGTTGACGTGTCTTTTTTCTGATCGGCCTTCGGGTCCTCTTTTTTCACCGTCGGCTCGGTCGATGCTTTCGCTTTCGTGTCTCCCTCGTCGACCTTCTGCCACTTTATTTCGTCATTTTTTTTTTCCGATGAGGCGGCTGCAACTGTGCCCTGAGCCGCGGTGACGGCCTTCGTCGACTGCGCGTTGCGTTCAAGCGCCTCTTTCACATCCATTATGTTCCAGTCGATATACGTCTTGTCCGGTATGTCGACCGGGGCGCTCGGCGGCATGCCGGCACCGGTGGTGCTTGTTTTTCCCGGTGTCACCTGCACCGGATTGCCGAGACCGGTCACGTTCGCGCTCAGGACCGAGCCTTCAAGTACCGATACGCTCGTCGTGCGGTCGTCGGTCTCAAGGATGATATCGGTGCCGGTGAGCAGGTTCGACTGATGCGGGGATACGACATAGAATTTTCCCGCGGCATTGTACTTGTCGCGGCGCAGGCGTATCTTCCCGTAGCGAAGGAGTATCGTATTGTGTTCTATCCGGAATACCGGGTCGTAGATGTGCGAATCGAACAGGAGCACGCTTTCTTCGCGCAGGAGTATATTGCCGCCTTTGGTTATCGTGAGCGTCGCATAGGCGCCGCGGTCGGTGCGTATGACATCGTCCTTCTTGAGGACATCGCCGATGACAGCCTGCCGCCAGGTATTGGAAAGCCCTGCACGCAGTTCGACGCGCCCTTCCGTGTACGTAACGACGAGATAGGGCTCTTCGCGCCGGTCGGCCGCCCCGCCCGCTTGCGCGCGTACCGCCAAAGCCGCGATGCAGAAGAGCACCGCTGTCATGATAGCACGTACTGATGTTTTCATGAACGCCCTTGCCGGCATGTATGCCGGCACTGCCGATGGTGTTGAACACATGGCTGCTGTCATCTCTCTCATACTATAACATTCGGCATTCATTATAATGAAATAGAGGGTGAATGGCAAGCCTGTCCCGGCCATTTGTCGCATTGACTTTCACATGGTTTTCCCCTATGATATGGCCGTTGTGAGGGAGATGAAAGGCGCCATGAAAAGGACCGTTGTGAACAAAGATGATATTGATGCATTGGTGCGTTTCGATAAAGCGTATGTCAGTGTATCGATGCCGCTGCACCTGTTCCGCAACAGCGTTGAGCGCATCATCGAGCTGTTGGCCGAACCGATACAGCACGGCAGCCGGGTGCTCGTAGATGCTTCTGCATGCCCCTATCCGAGCACGGAGGCGATAGAAGTGCTCCTGCGTATCGTTAAGCTCTATCGGGTAAAAACGAGCGTGTATACGCTTCCCATTGCGAATGCCAATGACAGCTGGAAAAAGGTGTTCCGTATCGTCAATATCAGCGAGCTTTTCGTGTTCTGCGATTCGCTTGAGGCGGCGAAGAACGTCTATCGGGGTTGACGATGGCCGATGATTTTACGCGTGAGCGTGCGCCGGCGGCGGCGGGCACGTTCTACGATGGTGACGCGTCCGCGCTTCGTTCCGACATTGAACGCTATTGCGCTGAGCCCGATGTTGCCCCGTGTACGGACGCTTTCGGTATCATTGTCCCCCATGCCGGGCATATCTACAGCGGGCCGGTAGCCGGATATGCCTATAAGGCCGTTTCCCGCCTTTCCTTCGACACCGCTCTACTGATCGGCAGGAGCCATCGCTCATTGTTCCCCGGTGCAGCGGTCGATATTTCCTCCGCGAACAGAACGCCCCTCGGTGCCGTGCCCACCGACAGGGATATCGCCGCATATCTCCTGTCGCAGCCGCTCATGCTCCGAAAGCAGGATGTATTCACCCATGAGCATGCACTTGAGGTGAATCTGCCGTTCCTGCAGATGACGCATCCGTCCGCTTCCATTGTATCGATACTGCTCGGTACCGACACCGGTGCGGTGACCGATGCTGTCGGGAACGCCATTGCCGCGGTGCGCAAGGGGTTCACCGGCAAAAGAACGCTTATCGTCTGTTCGACGGACCTTTCGCATTTTCATGATTATAGAGCCGCAAAGGCCATCGATGAGCGGTTCGAACATGCGCTCGCTCTGTTCAACGTCGATGCGCTCGAAGCTGAACTTCATGATGGGACCGTAGAGGCATGCGGCGGCGCTGCGGTGGTCGCGACGCTTAAGGCGGCGCGATCGGCCGGGGCGAGCGAGGTCCGCATCCTCGATATCCGTTCGTCCGGGGATACCGCCGGGGATAAGGGGCGAGTAGTGGGGTATCTGTCGGCGGTCATCCATTAAGGCAAGTCGTATCCGCATGGAGCATCGTATGGGAACTGCAATCGAAGACTTGATGTCGCGTTTGAGCAGCAGAGATCGAAAGCTGCTCAAGGAAGAATTCCTGAAATATCGGCTGGTGGTCGAGCGAACGCACGATATGGTCTGTATGACATCCCTGACAGGCAAGTATCTCTATATCAGCCCGTCGCACAGGAAAGTGCTGGGGTATGCCCCGGATGATCTCCTGGGCAGGTCGGCGCTTGATCTGATCCATCCGGACGATACAAAGGGGCTTCTGAAGACGCTCAGACGTTACATAGCGCCTTCAGGCAAGAAGATTTTCATCAGCAATGACGAGGATGTTACCGAGTATTTTCAATATCGGTTCAAGTCGAACGATGGCGAGTGGCGGCATCTGGAGACTACCGGCAATTTCCTGGGCGACAAGCTGCTCTTCATTTCAAGGGATGTCACGGAACGCAGGCAGGCGCATGATGATCTGGAGCAGAGCAGGGATGCTCTGGAAAGATCCGTCAGTGCCCGCACACAGGAACTGCTGGACGCCAACACGGCGCTTCAGCAGGTCTCGAGCCAGCTTCAAAGCCTTAATGAGAATCTTGCGGACGGCATGGTGTATCAGATCCGTACCGGCGTGGACGGTTTGACAAGGATGTTCACTTATTTGAGCCCGGCCGTGGAAAAGCTCCACGGTCTTCGGCACAGCGATGTCATGAAAGATCCATCGCTTATCTATAAGCAGATGATAGAACCGGAACGCTCAGAGTTCATGGAAAAGGAAAAGCATGCGATAGAGACGAAGACCAAGTTCGACACGCGCGTGCGGATGCAGCTGTCTTCCGGGGATATCCGCTGGCATCAGTTCGTATCGGTGCCTCGGCCCGATCCCGCGGGGGGCATGATCTGGGACGGACTTGAGACGGACATAACCGAGCGCGTGCAGCATGAACAAATCCAGCTTCTCCAGCATGAGCTCATCCTTGATCTCAACTCGTGCAGCGACCTGCGTCAGGGGCTCGAAAAGGTCCTTGCCACCGTGCTGCGATTGGACTGTATTGACGCCGGCGGGATATATACAGCATCTCCTGTCGACGGGTCGCTTACGCTGCAGGTGCATCACGGTCTATCGAAGGAATTCGTCGAGAACGTTTCCTTCTATCCGTATGACTCACCGCGGGCCCGCATGGTCTCGACCGGCGAAGTGCGTTTCGGGACCTATACCGGGGTTCACCCGAATGCCGACCCATCGCTCGTCAGAGAAGGATTGCGGGCATTTGCCATGATCCCGATAATGAGCCAAGGACGGCTGATTGCCGTAATGAATCTCGCGTCGCATACGAATGATTCCATTCCCGACGTTACACGCAGTTCGCTTGAAACACTGGCGCTGCAGATCGGCGGCACACTGATGCGTCTTCGGGGCGACGCTGCATTGAAAGAGACCGAGGAGATATTCAGGCAGTTCATGGATAACAGCCCGATCTATGTTTTTTTCAAGGATGACGCCGTGAGGCCGCTCCGGTTAAGCCGTAATTATGAAAGCATGATCGGAAAACCGATGCAGGAGATGCTCGGGAAAACGATGTATGAACTGTTCCCGTCCGAGTTCGCAAGAAATATCGTCGCTGATGATCTGCGTGTCCTTAATGAAGGGAAGCAGATCACGGTCGATGAAGAACTGAACGGACGATCCTTTACGACGATGAAATTCCCTATTCATATCGATGGAAAACCCCGGTATCTGGCCGGATATACGATCGACATCACTGACCGCAAACGTGCGGAGGATGCGGTCGCTGCGGAAAAAGAACGCCTCGCCATTACGCTCCGCAGCATCGGCGACGGCGTCATCACTACTGACACCCGGGGCGCTATCGTCATCATGAACAAGGTCGCAGAAGAGCTCACCGGATGGACGCTGCGCGAGGCCGCCGGGTTGCCGCTCGCTTCGGTCTTCACGATCGTCAACAGGGACACACGGACGCCGTGCGGGAACCCGGTCGATAAAGTGCTTTTGTCGGGTGAGACCATTGCACTTGCGGAGGATACGCTCCTCATCTCACGTGACGGCGGGGAACGGCTCATCGCCGACAGCGGGGCGCCGATCAAAGACACGAAGAACGTGACCATCGGCGTTGTACTCGTTTTTCGCGATGTCACCGAGAAGCAGGAGATGCTTGACAATCTGCAGCGCATGCAGAAACTGGATGCGCTCGGCGTTCTCGCCGGCGGCATAGCGCATGATTTCAACAATCTGCTGACCGGAATATCACTGAACATCGAGATGGCGCGCATGCATGCCGAGAACGCGACCGTTACGGCGTATCTCGATAAAGCGATGACACGGTTCTCCCGGGCGAAAGGGCTCACGCAGCAGCTCCTTACTTTTTCGAAGGGCGGTGCGCCGATCCGGGAAACCGGTGAGCTTGAGCCGATCATCCGGGACAATGTGAGCTTTGCATTGAGCGGGTCAAATGTATCGTGCGAATTCAATATACCGCCGGACCTGTGGACGTGCGATTTCGACGGGTCCCAGATCGGCCAGGTCATCGATAACATCGTTATTAATGCAAAACAGGCGATGCCCGCAGGCGGCACGCTGTGCGTAACGGCAAAGAATGAAATGCTTGCACAGGGCGTTGTCGCCCATCTGGCAGCCGGCGCGTATGTGCGTCTTTCGATCAGCGATCACGGTATCGGCATTCCCGGCGACATTAAGAACCGCATCTTCGATCCGTTCTTCACGACAAAAAAGAACGGCAACGGTCTTGGACTGACGACAAGTTATTCGATCATGCGTAAGCATGACGGGCATATCGCCGTTGAATCGGAGCAGGGAAAGGGCAGTATCTTCCATCTGCTTCTTCCCGCATCACGAAAATCGATAACCGAGGCGGATGGCATTGTCGCACATGCGGATATCACAGGGAATTTTCTCATCATGGACGATGATAAGGATATATGCACCGACCTGAAAGAAAGCCTTGAAGCGCTGAAATGTACGGTCGCCATCGCGGGTGACGGGCGAGAGGCGCTTGCGCTTCTTGTTCATGCGGAAGAGAGGGGGCCGATGTTCGATGCCGTTTTTCTTGACTTTACGGTCGCCGGCGGCATGGGTGGTGTGGAAACCGTTCGCGAGATCCGGAAAAAGCATCACGCCTTACCGGTATTCGTCATGAGCGGCTACGCCGATGATCCGGTATTGTCGGATCCGGCATCGTTCGGTTTTTCAGGCGGTCTGCAGAAACCGTTCATCATTTCCGATATGCTGGAAATATACCGGAAGCAAATGAAACGGTGAATGCGCACATGCATCGCGCCCTCATGGTATGTCATTCGCGATCCGTATGACGCGTTACCGGTACTGCCGCCGCCGTCCGTGTGTGTGACTTTCTATTGTGGTAACGCAGCGAAATAATTGCATGAGGCCGGAATCAGCAGCCAGACACGAATTGCACTAATTTCCACGAATTATTCGTGGCCATTCGTGCAATTCGTGTCTAGCCCTCATAATTTGGCGTCAATCGATCAGAGCGTTTCACCTACAAAAAAATTACTCACCCGCCCGTGCTCGGTTTGACATTTCCCCCACCGTGTCTTATAATCTTGCGCACCTATTTAAGTCGAAGGGAATCATATGGCAATCGAAGAAGGAAAGAAAAAAAGCCCGATACTGCAGGGCATCAAATGGGTCGCCGTTGTCGGCATTTCGGGGATGCTTGTCGCGTATTTCATATTTCTCGATTCCTCGAGGATCGGCGGGCAGATGCCGGTTGCGGGTACCGTCAACGGCGTCGATATCTTCTACGATAAGAATTCCGCGTTCGGCCGTTACTACGAACGCTATGAGAACTACTACCGAAATCGCGGTGCCGAGATAAGCGATGCCGTACGCCGTGAGATCGAGCGATACGCCTTCATGAAGGCGGCTGAAGAGGTGCTCATGCATATGAGCGCGAACAGGAACGGCGTGCTCGTGAGCGATCGCTACCTCGTGGACAGCATCAAGCAGCTATATTTCACCGATTCCAACGGTGTGTTCAATCCGCAGATGTACCAGGCCTACGTGCTCCGCGAAGCACGGCAGAAGAAGATAGCCATCGAGCGTGAAGCGAGGAAGTCGATACTTGTCGAGACGCTCCGCTTTGAACTGTTCGAGAACGCCAAGCCCAATCCGCTCGCCGTCGAAGAGGCGTATCAGCGCGCGGGGACGAAGCGTACTATTGAGCTCGTGTATGCCGATGCCTCTCTACCGGTCATGCGCGCGGAGATAGCATCGAACGCGCTGCGCGACCATTTCGTGCAGAATATCACCAATTTCCAGCAGTACGATATCGCGCATATCCAGGTGTCGAGCTACAGCCGAGCGGAGACGCTCTACAATGCGTTGGTGAAGAATCCCGGGAATTTCGCCTCCATGGCGAAGGATAAGAGCGAGGATGGATCGACGCGTGACAAGGGCGGTGCGCTCGGATACCTCACGTCCTACGAGATGCCCGAGGAGTTCACGCACGCGCTCATCCCGTTCAAGGCGAAAACGTCCGTCGTCATTCCGCCGGTGTTCTACGGGCGCTCCTATCACATCATTCTCCTCAAGAGCATGCGTACGCCGAAATTCGATGACGTAGCGATGGGTACGATCCGGCAGGCGTACCTTGCATCCAGACAGGAATATCTTCTCGCACAGGAGAAAACGAAGCTCCGCGCTCTCCTGGAACGCGGCGATCGTGCCGGGGCTGTCATCTATCGCTCGATACCGTTCTCCTTCGGCGAAGAGGCAGAGGACGCGTCCGGCAGGAACATCCCGGTCGCGGGCGAGAACGCCTTTCAATCGGCGGCTTTTTCTCTCGCGGTCGGCGCGGCAAGCCCCGTACTCGATTTCGAACGCGGCGTCGGCATCGTGCGCGTGCTGTCGGCGGTCATGCCCCCGGCGACACCGAAGTCCAACGAGATACAGTCCCTCGCATATTCCGTCACCCGCGAACATGCCGATATGATATCCCGCGCGTGGAACGAGGTTGAGCAGAATAAGGCCCGCGTTGTGTACAAACTCGATAGTCCCAAGGGCCGCCGCGCTCGCTGATGCATCTTCCGCAGAATGCAGCCGTTCTCGGTCTTGCCCCTGAGGTAGTTTCATGTCTTGCCGCCATAGCATCATCCGGTATCCCGGACGCCTACCGATTATCGGTGTCGCCGGCGGATGGCACTCAGACGCTCACCGTCAACGGTCGGGCGCTTCACAGCCGTAACGCCGAACGCGAGGCGGATGCGATCGCGCGGACGCTTGCACACCCCAAGAAGAACGTATTCCTTTTTTTCGGGCTGGGCCTTGCACACCATTGTCTTGCCTTCGCGCGTGAACGCGAGGCGCTCCTCGGCGGACGCGATCATCGACTGATACACGTCATCATCATCGAGCCCGATCCTGTCATTGCGGCGATAACGCTATCGCAGGTGGACCTCTCCGCCCTCGCGGTGTTCCGTCCGTCGCTCATACTTGCCGATACAGCGGATGCCGTCGTTACAGCGGTCGCGAGGATGCTCCCCCCGGAGCGCATCAAGGGCATCGGCGCCGCGGTGCTCAACGGACTGACGAAAGAACACAAGGAGTTCGCGCAGCTGAGCCATGAGGCCGTCATGCAATGGCTCGAGCGCGAGTATTCCAATATCATCACGCGTTTTCATTTCAATTCGATATGGACGAGGAATATCATCGCGAATGCGCGGCATCTGATGCACGGCGCCGATATACGCGGCCTTCACGGGGGCGGTGCCGGTCTTCCCGCGATCATCGCTGCCGGCGGGCCGACGCTCAATGATGCGATGGATGCGATATGCGCACATCGCACAGCCTTCGCCCTTATCGCGGTGGATACCGCCCTCGCACCGCTCGCGAAAGCGGGTATCGTGCCCGATATCGTTGTCACCGTTGATGCCGGCTTCTACAACTATCTCGATTTCATCATCGATAGAACGATGATACCCTGTCTCGTGATGGAGCTTTCCGCATACCCCGCGATAGCGCATGCGGCAGCGGAGCGGATGTTCTTCTTTGCGCGCAGCATGGACGACGGCAGGCCTTCGCCCTTCATAGCCTCGCTCACGGGTGATGCGTACCGCGGGGAGGGTGAAGGTCGCAATCGCATGACAACGCTTGCCTCTTCATCGACCGTGGCGTCCACCGCCATCGATCTTGCGGCATACGCGGGGTTCTCCCCCTGTGTGCTCATCGGGCATGATCTGTCCTATCCGCGCTATGAGACACATGCAAAACATGCCAATGCATACGAGTATTTCCTCGCCCGCACGGACCGCCTTTCTCCGATGACATCACGAGCGTTCATGCATCTCAAAGGGCGTGTGAGCATGGAGGACGGAGTACCCACGGATTTCATATTATCGCAGCAGGCGTCCTGGTATGCATCGATGAAAGAGCGCTATCCGTCGAATCGCATGTATCGCGTGCGTTCCGAGGCGCGGCGTGTTGCCGGCGTGGATGAGCTTGCTATCGATGCGCTTCGCATGCACGGTGTTCCCGGTGCCATGGAAAAAGTGCGTCAGGTGATACGCTCGGCGAGGCCGGTGCGCTATGACGGCATCGAACAGAGATTGTCAGCATTCGCGCTATTGCTCGATGAAGTGCAGGTACGTATGCAGGCGGTACTCGCTCGGATAGCGGACGATACTGCCGCGGCGGGGACTATCGAGCGTGAAACACGCGCCTATGCGGAGGAAATGTCCTCCCGTATACCGTTCCTTGCCGACGGCATAGCCTACATGATGTTCTCCATCGATCGCCGCGAGGGCGACGGCGCACGGCTGCGCGCACATGCGCTCGCGTCCGAGCTCTGCAAACTTGCGGTGCATTTCAGGACACGGATACGCAATGCGTTATCGCGGATGAAGGCCTAAAGCGAACGGCAGCGCGTGAGGGCGTTATACAATGCCTCGATATCCTCATCAGTATGTCCGCGATTGATCGATATGCGTATGCGGCCTTCGCCTTTCGGCACGGTCGGATGGCGTATACCGACGGCGAATATCCCTTCGTTCCGTAATGCCCCTGCAACGGCGAGCGTGCGGTCATTATCGCCGGTGCGAACCGGTATTATCTGGCTCTGTGTACCGAAAAGTCCATATCCCGCGCTCGTGAGCCGTTCGGCGAATGCACGGCAGCGGGCTCTGAATGCAGCACGTTCCTCGGTCATCGATTCGATGACGGCGATGGCCTCATGCGCGACCGCGACCGATGACGGGGGAAGGGCCGTCGTGTACATGAGCGATCGTGCGCGGTTGCGGACGACGTCGATGATCTCTTCTGATGCGGCGATATACCCGCCGGCTGAGGGTATGCCCTTGCTCAACGTTCCTATCTCGATATCGGCCGATACACCGCTCTCCTCGATGACGCCCGCACCGCGTGCGCCGAAGACGCCGGTGGCATGCGCCTCATCGACGAGGAGGAGGCAGTCGTATACGTCCGCGATGCGCCTGAGTTCGGCGAGATCGGAGATATCGCCGTCCATGCTGAACACGCTTTCGACGGCGATGATGGCACGCTCACAGCCGCTTCGCGTGCGTGCGAGTATCTCGCGAAGGCGTGCATAGTTCCGGTGCGGGAAGGAATGGAACTTCGTCCGCGCAAGGGTTATCCCGTCTATGATGCTCGCATGATCGAGCTTATCGATGTATACGCAGTCCTTCGCGCCGCAAAGCGCGCTGATAGCGCCGAGATTCGCCGTGTAACCGGACGGGAAGACGAGCGCTTTCTCAAAACGCTTGAAGCGTGCGATGCGCTCCTCGAGCATATCGTAGATGAGGGTGTTCCCGCCGACGAAGCGCGATGACGTGCCCCCCGTGCCGTTACAGGTAAGTGCGCTCATCGCGGCCTCTATGAGCTTCGGGTGATGCGCGAGCGAGAGGTAATTGTTCGACGCGAAGTTGATGCATTTCCTGCCGTCGACGGTGATATGCGTATCGTCATCGAACATGACCGGTGTGAACTGCCGGAAGCTGTTGTTCGCTTTCAGGGAGGCGATGTAGTCGGAAAATGTGCTCACGGGGCAGATCCTGTGCCCCGTGAGCACAAATCGCCATCCTTGGCTCGTGCTCTCTTGGCACGTCCTGTGCCCAGTACATAGCACTGTGATAATATCGCTTTGTTGCGTGCGGCATCATCTGCGGCAAGGGATGCCGAGAGCCCGAGCTTTTCGTATTGCGCGGCAAGTTCGTCCGCGTTCATGGCTATCTGGCGATTGACCGCAAGTCGTGTCGCTGCGATCGTATCGAGCGTATTTCCCGCACCCATTATCCGCACCATGAAGGTGAACAGATCGATGATCGGCGCCGCATCGGCGCTGTCCGACGACCCCATCGCGGCGAAGAGGATGAACCTTTTTTTCCATGGTTCATGCGGCGTGTAGCTGTTCGGCCCTTCGGTGAGACGAACACGCACGAACGATCGGAAGCGGTCAAGTATCAGCTTCATCGGCGCGCTCATATGGTGGAAATAGATCGGTGTTGCGAACACGAGGATATCCGCCTCTCGGATGCGTCGGCTCATATCCGGCCAATCATCGTTCTGTATGGCGCAGTATTTGATAAGATTGCATCTGAGACAGCCCCTGCAGGGACGAATGTTCGCCTGCTGTGCATTGATACTGTCGACCGTTATGCCGGCCTCTTCCGCCCCGCGGCAAAACGCAGCCGCCATATGCGCCGTATTGCCGTTCGTCCGCGGGCTGCCGCTGATGATAAGCGCTTTCATACGTGCTGGTGCCGGATGAAGGATGTGTCTTTGAAATAGTCGCTTATGAAGGTTATCGCGCTGCCGTCGGTACGTATCAGCGTGACGCCGCGATTGGCGTACGGGGAGCCGTCCGCGTGCACGCCTTCATTGTGCCAGACAGCGACCGCGTCCGTGCCATCGACGATGATATCATCGATAGTGAAACTGAGCTTCGGGTATTTACGGAAGAGCATCCTGAGAAAGACGGCGATGCGCCGCCTGCCTTCGACAAGGGCGGTACCGGGGAAGTCGAACACGGCGTTCTCGGCCAGATGCGCTTCGAGCGATGAGAGATCGCGGCTGTTCATGGAAGAGAATATGAGCTCGGCATATCCGCGGACGTTCATCATTTCTTCCGGCGTTCCTGCGTGCGTTCGTTTTCGGAGATCGACAGTCGATAGGGCATACGGGTATTATACCCGGCCTTCGAGCGCACTTCAAGCATGTACGTGCCGTCGGTGAATTCTCCGGTCATGGATTCCTTTCCGCCGCGCCCGTTCGCATCGATGGTCCCGTTCGTCGGCCCGCTCAGCATAAGCACAAGGTCGAGATCGGACGGCGGTACTGCGGCGATGGTGAACGAGGTCTTCGAACGCACTTCGAAAAAGAAGGAATCCCTGTCCTCCCGTGCGCTGATGAAGCCGCGTATGCTGCCGGGGACGATGATGCGTGATGCGGTCTTTGCGGAATCGTTGGGTTCGCGTTCTATCCCGGAACGGCCGACCGTTTCTGCGAGAAGGGTGTATCCCTTTCGATATGAATGGAAGTCGTTCGTTGCTGAAACCGCCAGATAATAGATGCCGCGAGCGACCACCGCATTGGGCCGCTCTTCACCGCGTCCGATACCGCTTTCGTTGACCTCAAAAAGATGTTTTTCGCGCGCATCGGAAACGGCTATCCGTGTGTCCGCGCCGCGTACGCCGGAGAGCGAGAGACGGACATTCGCCGTGTCCTCGGCTATCAGCAGGCGATAGATGTCGATATCGCCCGTGTAGTCATGATAACCGCTCACCGGAAGCCCAGCGTATATCTCCCTGGCGTGCTCCGTTGTGTTGTTCGGTTCGTTCTCGCCCTGTTCGTCATAGCGCCCGGTGGTGAAACTGAGCTGATAGGGCTTTGCCGACGCCTTGCGGTTGTGCGAGACCACGGCGGCATAGAAGGTGCTTTCCTGGGGGAAAAGGAAACCCCGTATCTCCTCTCCTTTGCCCTCCCCGGCGCTGTCGACGGAGGCGATGATATTGGTAGTGCCGTCGAATACGATGAGCATGCTGTCGACCCCGTTCACTCCGGTAAGTGAGAGAGAGAAATTCCCCATGATATCCGTGGGGTTGCCGAAACGGTACACATCGATACCGGCATCGCTCTTCATTATCCTGCTGCGCGGGATGGTGCGTCCGGGGGCGAAATAGCCCGTCGTATTGGTCATCGGTATGAGCGGTGTGGCGTCTTCGAACGAATCATTGAGCTCACGCTCGGCGTTCTCCGGTGCCGTATGGCGGAATATGGTAAGGCGGTACGGTATCGTGCCTGCGCCGTCCGTCCGTGCGACACGCAGAAAACAGTTCCCGTCATCGATGGAGAGATTGCGTATATACTCGTCCGCTGTTCGCTTGCTTGTGTCATTGACGACAAGGAGCTCTTCCTCGTTGGTCCTGAGGACGGTGAGCGCAACGTCGCCCACTGCATGGATGGTGATATCGAGGAGCACTCGTTCCGCTTCGGGACCGGACATTATCCGGTACAGGTCGACATCCGAGGGATCAAGTACAGCGTTGATGACCGCGTTCTTCTCTATCGGCTGAGCATCGATGAAATTCCCGTTGAACTCGCGTTCCTGCAATGAAGGAAGCCCCGAGCAGGAGGTGATCGCCGCGGCACATGCAGCAAGTGCTGCAGCAAGATAAGCTCGCATCGCTTTCGCCTCTTTGGTGGGCGTATACGGCGTGGAAACGACAGGTGTTGTCATCGCATTGAACCTGCGAGCGAGCGTTCTTCGAGGATGCGCTCGGCCGATCGTGTGATGAATGCGATGCGTTCGGCATCGGCAGCGGCGCCGGTATACGGCAGTATATGCCATTCCTCTTCCCAGGAGAGAACACCGCCGGGGGGGATGTCGGTGAGCGCGCTGTGCCGCGACAGCATGAAGCCGGATGCCGCTCGTGTGTCCTTCGCCTCCGCCGATATCTCAATGGCGCCGTGCTCCGGGGATACCGATCCGTACGGCGGCAGCGTGAACGTGATGAGCCATATCCTTTTCCCGTTACAGACGGCGGCGTACCCCTCGCGCGGTGTGATGAACGCTTTATCGCTTTCGATGAAGGCATTCGTTCTGAACGGGCGTATGCCTGCGATGAGCATGTCGCCGACGATATCCCAGACGATGTTCGTCCGAAGCGAGCGCGTCATGAACCGCACGCTTTTGTGGTCCGTGACAGGCACGAAGATGCGTGCGTCCGCACCGAGCATCGTCGCCGTCCACAGGTCGCGCGTAAGCGATGTGCCGCGCCCGTTGGCGGCGCTCGTGCGCAGCCGAACGTGCTGGCCGACGGATATCTCCTTTCTGAGCTGGACGCCGCTTACAGGGCTCACGCCGCCTGCAAGGATGACGGAGCTGCCATCGTTCGTCACGATGCGGAAATGGTCGAATGAAAGATAGGGGTCGGGCGGCCATGGCCATTTGCCCTTGGAACGTTTCTTCGCGGGGTGTATCGACTGCTCCTGCCACCAGCGGCTGTGCGGGCCTGTCCATACGATGGTGCCGCCGTATTCGCGGTATTCCTTTTTCAACGCGCCCAGAGGCGGTACGGGCGGCGGTATGCCCCAGAGGGTATTGTCGGAATCCATCATATTCGGTCCGCCCGCTTCACGGAGAAGGGCGATACGCCCGCCGACATTGGTGAGTATGCCGAGCTCGAGGGAGCGGCTTTTCAGTTTCAGAAGTTTCTTTTCCGCGGTGATGTCATGGGAGAGACCGCATCCAAGGAAAAAGGCGGCGATGATGATCGAGCAGAGCACTTTCATTGTGCATTCTCCGTGAAAAGTTCATGCCGTTGATAGAGCGCTTCCATCGCCTGTTCGATGCGAAGCAGGGCGTTGGCGTCGCTTTCCCCCTCGGGAAATTGGATGGGCTCGCCGAAGATAAGCCGCGCACGGGAGAACGGCTTGGGAATGAACATCCTGTCCCATGAGTTGAAACGCCACGCGGGTACGGCCGTCGATATCACCGGGAGGAGGGGCTTGCCGAGCTTCCTGCAGGCGAAGAGGCACCCCGCCTTCGCCTTACGCCGCGGACCGAGCGGGCCATCGAGGGCGAAGACGATGTGATTGCCCCTTTTATACGCATCCATTATCTGAATGAGTGCGCGTGCGCCGTGGCGGCGCTCATCCCCGCGTACGGTATCCCCGCGCAGGCGTTTGATGATGCGCGAGAGCAGTTCGCCGTCATCGGAGTAGCTCGTCATTATCACCATGTCGTTGAGGTATGTCGTTGCGAACCCCGCGTAGATGAAAAAATCCGAATGCCATATGCCCACGATGGACGGTCCATTGATGATGCGCTCTCCCCCGATGACCTCTATGGATAGTGATCGGTATATCGCTTTTACGAGAAAGGCAATAATGGGAGGGATGACGTTGAATTTGATGAAACGACCGATGGCTTTTCGCATGGTGTGGGTATCGCTGCCGCTATTTTTTCGCGTATATCGTGATGAACTTGTTGTCGTCGGACGCTATCGGGAGCGTGGAGAGCACGGCACCGTTCAGGGGAGAGATGAGCTTAAGCGTCTTGCCCATCGTCACATACAGTTTCCCGTCCTGATAGGCGAGCGAATCGAGCCGGCCTGTCTCAACGTTCCAGGCGCTCTTCTGCACCGAGAGCGATATCATCGCAAGGCGTCCGTCCGCTGTCGCGAACACGGCGGTCTTTCCGCTCGCGGCAGGCGCTACGGTGGCAGATATCACGCCGTTGACCGTTGTTTCCCCGGCGGCCTTGCCGTCCGCCTCATATACGGAAACGATGGTCGTTCCGCGTCCGCTGTCGCCGAATACGGCGATATGCTCGGGCGTACTGACAGCGGCAATGGGCGTATACTTGAGCGCCTCGCCGCGCACGATGACATCGCCGCCCTCGGGGCGCAGCACGGAGAACGATGCCTTGGCTTTTACGAACAGGAGCTCACCCGCAACGGCTATCGCTGTCGGACCGTCCGCGGCGAACGATTTCGTCCACGCTTTCGAACCATCGCGAACGGCAACGACCTCATTTCGGTCCCGCACTGCGCAGAGAAGCGTATTGCCGATAGCGACATAGCGGTCCGCGTAAAAATCGCGAAGTTCCCAAGCCTTCTCGCCCGTGTCGAGCTTTCGTGCGACGACGGTCTTGCTTTCAAGTCCGTAGAAGAGATGACGCCCGGCGGCGAGCGGAGCCGAAAGCGGGGCGGACTCATTGGTACGCCAGACGGTCATTTCCGATTCGAGCGCCTGACAGACGATGTCGTTCTCAGCGGTCACGAGGTATTGCTTGTCGCCGTATACGACCGGCGGGAGTTTCAGATCGACGTTCTCATTGTTCTCGAACACCGAAAGCTGCTTGCCCTCGATGGCGAGGCGTTCCAAGCGCGAAAGATAGCGCACGCGCTCATCGAAACGGTTTGTCCCGCATTCGGCGAGATACGCGAGCACGAGATCGCGGTCGCCCTTCTGGACCTTGTAGAGCGCCGCGAGCGATTTCGCGTACCACCACTTGTAATCGATGGTCTCATCGGGCGGGTCGTATTTGACGATGGCGTATGCCGAACGGAGCTCCGCCACCGCAGCGGCGTATTCCTGCATGAAGAAATACACTTTGCCGAGGTTCTGCTTGTAGATGGGGGAGTCCTTGAGTATGTAGCCGCGTTTTATGTATTCAAGCGCCTTGGTGAGATTGTTCTTCTTGTAATAGATGAAACCGAGATTGACGTTCGCCACCGGATGTTCCGGCTTGATCTTAAGCACCTCAAGATATTCCGCCATCGCCATCTCATAGTTCGATTTCGCGTAGTACATATTCCCGAGCAGTACCGATGCGTCCACGTTGTAATTCTCGGTATCCTTGAGCGATATCTCCTTGGCGCGCTTGAATTCACTGAACGCCCTGTCGGTATCGCCGCGGTCGCGGTAGAGCTCTCCCAGGTAGCGGTGCACCTCGCCGTCGTTCTGATCGAGATCGATCGCCTTGCGGAAGAACAGCTCGGCGTTCTTGTAGTCGTTGATCTTCGTCGAGGAGCGGCCGAGGAGCACAATGGCGTCCTTATCCTTCTCGTTCTTCGTCACGAGTCCCTGGAGCACGGTTATTGCATTGTAGTATTTCTTCGATTTGAAGCAGGCGAAGGCGAGGTTCATCGATACATTACGGAGATTCTCCTCGACACCGAGCACCGCCTCGTACTTCGGTATGGCGGCGGCGTATTCCGCGTCGTCGTAGAGCCTGTCCGCTTCGGCTATCATCTGTTTCAAGCGCATGCGCTTGCGCTCGTCCGCCACCTTGCGTATGCCGAATTCCGCATCCTTGGACGACGGCTGATAGGTGAACACTTCCTTGAAGAACTGCTCGGCACGGTCAAGCTCGCGGTCATTGAACGCCTTTACGCCGCGGTTGTAGATAATGACGCCGATATGCTCATTGGCCTTCGCGCCGAACGATGCGTTCTCCCGCAATTTCATGAAGATATCGTATGCCTTCCTGTTCTCGCCGGACTGCTCGTAGTTCACCGCTATCTGGTACATCACATCGGGCGTTGCCGACGATTCGAGCTTTTCGAGGTCGGCGAGCACGGACGCCTGCTCATTGCTTCTCGCCTGTTCGCCGTAGAGGCGGGCGAGCGAGAGATACGCCCCGACGTAGTTCCGGTCCTTGCCGAGCGCTTCCTTGAGGCTCTGCTCCGCGTCGGGATAGCTTTTCGTAAGGATGGACACGTTGGCGAGCGATATGAGCACGACCGGGCGCCGTTCCACATCGAGGGCTTTTCGGTAACGCTCCGCAGCAGCATCGAGCTTCGTTCTCACCGCCGGTGCAGACACATTGGTCGTATCCTTCACTTCGTTGTAGAGCGTATTCCCTGCAGCGACGAAATAGGCGATGGCGACGTCCTTGTAAAGCGTTTCCGCTTCGGCATCGCGGTAGCCGCCGCTGCGGGCGCGTTCGAGCTCCTTCATCGCTTCGCCGTAGCGTTTGTCGCGGGCGAGGAGCACCGCGGCCCAATGCAGTATCTTGAGGTCGCGGGGGTTGGCGGCAGCCGCTTTTGCGTAATAATCAAGGGCGCGGGTGTAATCGTTCTGCGTTTCATAGCATCGGCCGATGGCCTTGAGCACATCGAAGTCCGTCGCGCGATAGGCGAGGGCTTTCTTGCCCATATCTATCACCGCATCGTATTTTTTCTGCTCATAATACGTGAGCGTGAGCAGTTTGTAGTACGGGTAGGCGCTTTCCGCATCCCCGAGTATTTCCTTGTTCTCTTTGAGCGAAAGGAGCGTGGTGAGCGCTTTTGCGTAATCGTTATTGTTGAAATAGGCGTTGGCGAGACGGAAGATGACGCCGGTCGCGGTCGCGTCGACAGCGACTATCTCTTCGTACATCTTTATGGCGGACTGATAATCCTTCTTCTCGAAGAACTCGTTGCCTTTCTTCAGATTGCGCCCGACGATGATGTTGTTGTACGCGGCGCGTATATCCTCGTTCTTCGATTTCGCGATGGCCGAGCGGAGTATATCGAGCGCCTTTTCCTCGTCGCCGCGTTCCTGATATATGGAAACGAGCTGCTTCACCGCGTCCGCATTACCCGCATCGGCGGCAAGCACGGACTCGAAATTCTTTATCGCCTGCGGTATCTCACCCTTGAATTTGTACAGGAGCGCGAGATTGAAGGTGATGGTAAGATCGCCCGGGCGTTTGACGAGTATTTTCTCGAATATCGGTATGCCCTTGCTGTAATCCTTCACGGCGACATAGATATTGCCGAGTGCCGTGAGCACGGTGAGCTCTTCGGTATCGTCGGGCGAGAGCCCGAGCACGGCGACGTACATCGTCTCCGCAAGCACGTATTTCTTACGGTAGTAGTACGCCTCGGCGAGACAGAGCGCACCCTGCTTGACGGTAAGTATGTCCTTCTGGATAGGCTCGAGCTTGGCGATGACGCCGTCGAGATCGCGGCGCTTAAGCATGGCCACCGCATCGTTGACCGCTTTATTGCGTTCGCTTTCGGTCACGGCTGAGAGCGTTATCGCCGCTATCGTAAGGAGGAGCGCTATGCGTTTTATGGGAATGCCGTTCATCCGCTGCCTCCTAGTAGTTCTCAATGCGTATATTATCGACAGTGACGGATACGCCGTCGCCGTCCTTGAGCGAATCCGCGGAGAGAATGAAGCGCACCGACCGCGCGAGCGTGAATTTCTCATCGTAGAGCTTCGTTTCATTCGCTGTCATCGATGCGGTGCCTGCGTTGAAATCGTAGACGATGCGCACTTTCTGCATCGCGCCAGGATCGAGCACGCGGGATGCCGGTATCGCCTGCTCCATGGAGTTCTCAAAGCCGTATGTCTGCTTGCTTATCGCCTCGCCCTGATAGCGCATGAGATACCCGCGTTTGCCCTCGTCGATGAGCCCGGCGTAGAACGTCGCCTTGCTTTCCGAACTCGATGAGAAGGATATGTCGATCTCGACGATACCGTTCACCGTGAAGAGCGGAGAGACAACGCCGTTGCCGGTGACCGCACTGTCCTCGGTGCGTCCCTGTATGACAAGGCCGCTGCCGGTGAATTGGACGTTCACGCTGTCGTCGCCGGCGAGACGGCGCCACAAGAGCTTGTTCTGTCTGCGGAAGTCGTCGCTTACCGAGAATACCTCGTAGACGTTATAGAACATATCCTTGACGACGGCGAGCGCGCGTTCGCGTACTGTGTTGCGGGCATCCTGTATGAAATATTGATGCGTACCGCCTTTCACTTTCTTCGCCATGTACGATGTCTTGTTCGTGAGCTGCCGGTCGTCCAGATTGACGGGGCGCCCTTCGGGGAATGAGTAGATATTGACCGCAGTATAGAAATCGGTCTGTTTCAGTTCGGCGTTGACCACGTATTCACCGCCGGATTCCACGGTGAGCGGCGGATCGGTCGCGAACGGCGGGTAGCCCGCTTTCGTTACGGATATGACGTGTTCGCCCTCCGGCGCGCGGAACACGTACGCACCGTTGCGGATGGCCCCCATGCGCGTTCTGTCGAGATATACCTCGGCGTCGGCTACCGCGCAGCGCACCATGATGCGTGCGGCGAGCGCTTCGTTCACGGATTCGGATATCCACTTTGCGCCTTCCTGCGAGAGCGATTCCACATAGGCAAGGTCTTTATTCTCGGCGGCGCTGCTCTCGTCGGTGACGAGCACCACTTTCCCGCCGCGTACCACCGCTTTGAGCGCATCATATGACTTTTTTTCCCGGTCGAACGTTATGCTCTGCGAAAGGCTGTTCTTCAGGAGCACCTTCTGCGTTCGCGGATGTTTGTAGATGAGATTGAACGAGAGGAGTTCCCCCTCGATGGCGATATCGCAGGAAAGATCGGCGTTCACGTCGGAACGCTTCATCGTACGTTCATCGAACACCGTTACCGTGCCGCTGCGTATCATCTTCTCCCGCACACCCTGCTCGACCTGCTCGAGGAACCCCTGCTTTGCACGAACCGGATCGTTGGCGGTGAAGCGTTTGATATCGATGCAGTATTTCTTTCTGACCGGTGCTTCCACGCGCACGGAGGTTTCTTCGACGACCTTCGGCGAGAGCTTGTCGTTGACGGCGAGGAACATGTCGGGGTAGAGGAGTACTTCGCTCGGTATATTGAACACCGGCATGGCGATGCCGCGCACCATGAGGCCGAAGCCGTTGCGCAGTTCAAACCCGCGTGTGAGCATCGATACGCTCGTTGCCATGGCGTATTCGAGCGACCAGCGCATCTTAAAGAGCTCGTAGCTGTAGGCGAGCCCCCAGGAGAAATTGAAATCGTTCGGATTGATATACATGCCCACGCGCGGCGAGAGCATCGATTCGTCGAACATGTCGACGCCGATACGTACGCCGAACGGCACCTGCTGATAATGATCGATGCCGTAGAGCATTTTTATGAGACCTGACGGTTCGGCGTAGATTTGGCCTATCCCGGGCGTGACCTCGAAGGCGAAGGAGAACGTGGTGTCGAGGAAGGGGAAATATTCGCTCACCGTGAGTGCGGCGACAGGCTGTATCGATTCATTCCCGCTTATGCTGCTCGGGCCAGAACTATCCGAATACTTCAGCAATACCGGGAGCACGAATGAATAAGTTCCATAATAGAGATACATTGGAAAATTCCGCAGCACGAGGCCTATCATAAGGTCGTTGCGCGCCGTTTGCGACAATAACTTGAATGATGTGTTAATCCCGAAGTCACCGGTAAAAGCCGTGGTATTAAAGCCCGCGAGCGACGAAAAATGCATCTTCATCAGCATGCCGAATGAAAGGAATCCGGCGCGCCCTCCGTAGCCGATACCCCATACGAGATCGATGTCGGTCATATTCTCCAGATCCATGCCGGTGGTGATGCCTTTGAGGCGTCCATCCTTCATGCCGAAGAAATTACCGAGCGCACCGAAGCCGGTGCCGAACGTTCCGATAGGCGTGCGGTATACGTATCCGCCGGAAAGAAGCGAGAGTCCCTCGCCGTAATAGGTATAACCGAGCGTTCCTGCAGCGAAGCGATTGACGCCGAGAACAGCGGGGTTATAGAACATCATGGTGGGGTCGTCGATGATGCCGGAAACGGAACCGCTCAATGACATGGCACGCATGCCGATGGACGACATGAAATCGAAGGGGAGTGGCAACAGTACGGCCGCGGAAAGCGACCAGGCCAACCATAGTCGTCGCATGTGGGCTCCTAAACTACTCCGCGGCCATTGTACGTGAAAACAATCGTTTCGTCAACAGTTTTACCCATCCGAAAAGCGCACGTAAAAAAGCGCAAACACAGATATGCCGAGAATTAAGGCCGAGAAAACTCAACGGAATGTAATAAATATTTTTCTATTTCGTGTCTTTCGTAATTTTCGTTGTTCCTTACGTGAGGATTTGGGCTCATGGAATATCCATGAAATGTACCGGCTTCTTCAACAAGGCAGGATCAGTGACGAGTCCGCGTTATCATCACCTTTGTTGTCACGGACGATCCGTCCGCCCTTTTCATCGTGCAGATATATATTCCCGGCGATACGTTCCTGCTGTTCTTATCCTTCCCGTCCCACATGGCCGTCAGTCCCGATTCGGGTATCGTCCGCAGGAGGAGCCCGGATATCGTGTAAATCTTCACGGTGGCGCCGGCGGATACGTTGAGGAAAACGATCTCCCCTTCGCCGCGGTACGGATTGGGCACTGAAGAGAATCCGAGATCGGAACGTGTGGCGATAAAAACGGCATTGGATACGTTCGTATTCCCCGCGAGGTCGACCGCCGTAAGGAGAACGCTGTTGGTCCCGAATGTCGGGAACACGATGTCCAATGAAAGCGAGCTGGTATAGGGCGCTATATTCGTAGTGACCGCCGTGCCGCCGTTCAGGCTGCAGCTGAACGATGTCAGTGCATTATCGG
>JBBTBY010000063.1 GCA_038043445.1 Spirochaetota bacterium | reverse complement strand
GATGCAGCTTAATGCGGGCATCAGTCCCGATATATTCAGCATCAAGAACCTTGAGAAATAGGCGGGGGGGGGTCATGCGCATACAGCAGCTATTGACGATAGTAATGGCGGGGATACTCGTCGTCTTCACCGCATACGGAGCAACATCGGAGAAGGATGATGCCTCCTCCGCGAATGAGATGAAAATATACCAGAAGTCGACGGCGTATTTCTTCGTCCCGATCGCCGATCTCGTGCATGAGTCGTCCCTGTCGAATTATCTGCGCGCGCCCAAGCTTTTCAACAAGTTCGGCGTGGAGGTCACTGCCGCCGAGGTCAAGTTCGTTTCGCATTGGAACGTGGATCTCGTGCTTCAGGGCTTTGATAATATATCGAACATCGTTTCGGCGAGCGCACAGGACAATTTCATCGCATGGAATCCCCGCGGATCACGCCTGGGCTTAGGCTTTCAGACCTATGCATGGGGAAAGGCCGACGGTCTTAATCCGACCGCGGTTATCAATCCGATGGACTTTCGCATGCCGACCGATCTGAAGAAAGTGCCGGCATTGTCCGCATCGTACACCGCTTACCCCGCCCCCTGGCTCTCCATAGACGCGGTGTATCTTCCGTTCAAGCAGGAGAGCATACTCCCGTATTCCATCGCAGAGAAGATACCGCGATCTGTGTTCAACAAGTATACGGCGACATCGCTTTCACTCTACATCACCAATTTCGATATGGGCACCGGCAGTGTCGGGATGACCTCGCAGCAGACACTGCAGGAAGCTGCAATGACGAACGACATCGAGAATAAAGCGTTCGCATTTGATCTCAATAACCCCGTCGGCGCGCTGCGTGCGAATTTCTTCTTCGGCCCCGTGGACTTCTCGTTCATGTACGCCTACGACATCGATCAGTTCTACACGACATCGCTTTCGCTCGAACAGTACGCGGCGCTCACCCAGGCCATGGTCGATGCCGCGGTTGAGAGCGCCGTCGACGATGCGGTGGCGCGCGGGGTGATACCGGGGGCGGCCAGTGCCGCGACGAAAGCGGGACTGAAGGCGAGCATACCGAAGGATGTATGCCGCATCTCCGCGATCGACCTTATGCGTGCGCGTGCGCATCGCTTCGGGGCCGACATGAAGACGACGATAGGTCCCTCTGGCGTGTGGGCGGAAGTCTGTTATTCGCTCACGGAAGATCCGGGGAACACGAGCTCGAGGATACGGAACCCATACATTGACTGGACCATCGGATTCGACCTCTCATACGGCCCGGACGATCTGTGGTATATCAATGTACAGTATACGGGGAGTTTCGTGCAGAACTATGACGACCGCTTCTATACCGATTACGCGAACGGCCTCCCCGATCCGCTCCAAGCATCGAACACATCGTACATGGCAAACTATTACTACCGCGCGTTCACGCAGAAGTTCGGCAATCAGTACGAAGGCCTCACGCACGGCATCGTCGTCAAAGCGAACTGGCCGCTCTTCAATGACGCGCTTGTACCGTCGATCGCGGCGAGCTATTTCTTCCCCATGATATACGACACGAAGGAAAAGACGCGCTATGGGCGCGGCATAATCATGCCTGAGATCAAATGGAACATCAATGACGCATTGAGCCTCTCGCTCGGCGCGAACATCTATTTCGCGTTCAAGAAGGACGCCGGCTCGTCGAAGCTCGCGATAGACCGCAATGACCCCATCGGCATGTTCTACGACGATTCAAGCGCCTACCTCCGGTTCACGTATGCATGGAATATCGTACGGCAGTCAGAATGAAACAGAACGATCAAACTATATCTCTACTGAAAAAGAACAAGGAACACCATGATACAATTCATTGCTAGCAATCACATCCTGCTCATCGTGCTCGGATTCTTCCTCGCCGTGTATCTCGTCTATCGCTTCGTCGGCATCCCCCGCATCGCTACTGCGTCAACGCGTCATCCCATCAGAGCGATAGTGTTATCGTTCCTGTTCGTTGGGGTGCTCGGCATCGGCCTTAAGAACCTCACCATCGACGCGGATATGAACTCGCTCCTCCCGAGCACGGTGCCGTGCGATATCACGACAAAGAAGATCGATAAGATATTCGGCGGGGTTGAATCCGTCTTCCTCAGCATAGAACCGAAGCAGGGCACGGTGTGGACGCCCGCAATCCTCGAAAAGGTCAAAGCGATTAGCACCGATCTCAAGAAGGCGCGGTATATCGATTCTGTCATATCGATATCGGAAGCGAAGGATGTCGTGAACGAGGACGATACCCTGATAACACGCCCGTTCATGGAGCACATTCCGCGGACGAGCGCTGAGATGGCCGCGCTCCGTTCGCTCGTGAAAGGCAATTCGCTCCTCGGGAAAAAGCTCGTGAGCGAGGATGACACCGTTACGCTTATCATCGCCACCGTGCGGCAGCGCATACCAGTGATGACGAACGGTAAAACCGTAGCTGTTCGCATTGAGGATGCGGAAGTAAGCGCACGCGACAAAAATGACCCGGGCCGACCGACACTGGAGAATCTCAAGGCGAAATATGAGGACAGCACGGTCACCATATCCCCGTCCGGCTACACCTATCTCAGGCACGATATGTTCGGCAAAATGGTCGCCGACATGGCGTTCTTCATCATCATCGGCATACTCATCATGCTCGTGTTCCTCTACATCTGCTTCAGGAGCAAGCGAGGAATGCTCCTCCCGTTCACCGTCGTCATACTGAGCCTTATCGGCCTTTACGGCTTCATCGGATGGATGAAGGAAGTGCTCTATATCCCGTACGTGATAATAGCGCCCATGTTCATCGCCATTGCGCATAATTACGGGACACAGCTCATTGCCAATTATTACGAGGATGTACAGCACGATACTACTGCTGACAGCAAGACCGTGGCGCGCTCGGGGATAATCAAGATGGCGACGCCGATATTCCTCTCGGTAGCGACCGTGATATTCGGTTTTCTCGCCATGTTCGGGCATCCCTTGACAAGCATCGCCTATCTCGGATTCTTCAGCGCTTTCGGCATTCTCGTGTCGTTCATACTCACCATCGTCCTCACCCCGGCGATATTGAGCCTGCTAAAAGTCCCTTCGCATCTTTTAAAACAGAAGCACGGCACGATGACCGACCGCATACTCGGCGCTGTCGCATCGTTCATCATACGCTTCCGCATACCGGTGATAGCAGTGTCCGTGCTTTCCCTCATCGGGTTCGCTTTCCTCATTCCGCGCATCGATGCCGAGAGCAACATGGTCGAGTTCTATAAAAAAGGCGCTGGGGTACGCAACACATTCGAGATGCTCGGAAAAAAATTCTCGGGCGCGGCAACGCTTAATCTCCTCATCGAATCGGAAAACCCCGTCGCGCTCGACTCGCCCGATGACGGCATTATCAAGGGACCGCAGATTCTGCAATGGATGGAACGTCTGCAGGCGACCGCACGATCGGTCAAGGATCCCGTCACCGGAAAAGCGTATGTCGGCGATTCCTATTCTCTCGCCGATCAGGTGGCATATCTCAACAAGGTCATGCAGAACGATCCGTCGCAGGACCGCGTACCTTCTAATGGAAGGCTCATCGCACAATATCTCCTCCTTTTAGACAGCGCGGGGGGCGGCAAGGACCTTTCATCGCTTGTCGATTATAAATACAACAATGCGCAGATAGTGCTCCAGATGCCGGAGATCAATACGAAGAAGGTGCAGACGGTCATCGACACGATACGTGATTTCGCGAAAAAGAACCCGCCGCCCGGTGCAAAAATTTCGTTCGGCGGGACCGTCATGTACGGCCAGGAGCTCACCCCGCTCCTCATCGAAGGACAGATACACAGCATCATATTGAGCCTTGTGATCATCGTCATCTGCTACATGGTGATATTCCGTTCATTCACGGCGGGATTCATCTCATCGATACCGCTCATCGTGGCGATCCTCTCCGTGTTCGGGCTTATGTCGATATTCAGGATAAAGCTCGATTTCGTGACATCGATTCTCACGAGCATCATGATCGGTGCGGGAACGGATTACACCGCGTATTTCCTCTGGCGCATGCGTGAGATGACACAGAAGCACGGCGATGTGAAGAAGGCGTACCATGCGACGATGCTTACCATCGGCAAGGGCATAGTCTTCAACGGATTCTCGGTGGTCATCGGCTTCGTCGTGCTCTTATTCAGCAATTTCCAGCCGGTGATATTCTTCGGTTTCCTTATCGCCGTGTCGATATTCATCTGCATCATCGCGGCGCTTACCGTCATGCCGGCGGTGATAATCATGATGAAGCCGAAATTTCTTTTCGTGAAAGGAAAGGATATTCACACAGCGGCGCATTCGCATGGCGGGGTGATCGCTGAGACTTTGCCGGTGGAGGCGAAGGGGGAGTAACCCCTATGACCGCCAGATTATTTTCGACTTCCACTGGCATTGCTTTGAGGCATATACCAGACGCCTACCTCCTCTCTCTTCCTTAAATCGGTGCTCGCTTCGACAAGCTCAGCGCGGGTTCGGCGTCCTCAGTGTCAAAAAAATATGACAACAAGCTTAACAATCCTCAAATAATCACATATTCCGACCAGAATATTTTCCCGCAAAGCTTTGCGCGGCTTTCGTAAAGGTCGAAAAATAATTATTCCGACCCGAATTATTCCCCGCAAGACCTTGCGCGGTCTCCGCAAGGGTCGAACTTTTCTCCGCAAAGCCCGAAAGATAATAATCCCGGTCCGAATTATTGCTCGCAAAGGGCGAATTATCCCGCGCAAGGGGTGAAACAAAAATATTCGGACCCGAAACATTCTCCGCAAAGGCTTGCGCGGTCTCCGCAGGGTCAAAAAGTAATAATTCTGCCCTAAATAATTCCCAGACATAGAGAGTGCCGGTGCGTCCTATCTGGGGATCCGTCTCTGCGTGTCTCTATAGACCTGCATATCCTCGCGTTTACCGATCGCGATAATATACACTCGTACTTCGTCCTCGATAATTTCATATACGATCCGAACACGTCTATTGTCCACATACAGTTTCCGATAGCCGGTGAGATTCATTCCGGCACGATTGCCAAGTTCTTCACCAAGTCTGGGGCTCTCTCGAAGCTTCGCGATCTGCCTGATCACCTTCTGCCTGACGCTCCCGTCAAGATCGTTCAATTCCTGCTGAGCAATGGGATGAAATAGGATCTCGTATGCCATTACGAGCGTTTCACCGCTTCTTTGAACGGAACAAATCGACTGCGGGGTGTTCGGCGTCGTTTACTAACCGTACTATAAATATCACGATGTTCACGTAACGATGCCGCCTCCGCCAGACGTTCATATTCCTCGACGGGCAGTATGATCGCCTCCATGCTGTTGTTACGGATCACAGCAATACGTTTCAACTGTTGTGAGCGAAGCTTCGACAACAGATCACCGAAATGGCGGGTAATACTTGTGGCGGATACCAGTTCATTCTTGAGGTAACTGATCATACTGCGCTCCCCTGCAATTGATGCGTATAATTATACGTAATATATTACGCACTGTCAAGTGCGCTGCCAGATTGACTCTTCCGCTGAACGTCATATACTCACTGCATGCGTGGAAAAAATTTCGGCAAGATAGATCGCCCTGCCGGCAGTCAGATAAAAATACTGTTCCGCCTCTGGCTTGAGGCGCGCCGGTACTGGCGGTATTTTCTCATCGCGGTGTCGGCACATATCGTCATTACCGCGGTCAATCTCTCCGCTCCGCTCTTCATCAAGGCGATATTGAAGGCACTTCGTATCGGCGGCGGCGAGCAAAGCATCATACATACGATAACATATTGCAGCATATTCCTCCTCGTTTTCTATATCATCCGCACCTCGGCGCAGTTCGCCGCGCGGTATTTCAGCCATGTCGGCGGCTGGCGGCTTGTGGCGCATATGAGGACGATCACGTACGATCACCTGCAGAAGCTTTCGCTCCGGTTCTTCCACGAAAAACAGACCGGTCAGCTCCTCTCGCGCACGGTCAATGACAATGCGAACCTCGAAAGCCTTGTCTCGCATGCCATACCGGACGCGATAATCAACAGCCTTCTTTTCGTCGGCGTGACGATAATGCTCTTCACCCAGAACAGGACGCTCGCGTTCTACAGCCTTCTCCCGCTCCCGATACTCATCTTCCTCGTCTTCCGGTTCAACCTCGTGATACGCCCGGTGCTCAGGCTGGCGCAGGCAAAGCTCGGCGATCTTAACGCTGTCGTGTTCGAGAACCTTTCGGGCATGAAGGAAGTGCAGATATTCACGCAGGAAGAGCGCGAGAGCAAGCGGGTGCATCGCTCCGCATGGGATTATACGAGCGGCATACTGGGATCGCTCAAGAAAACGGCATTCTATCACCCGGTCATTGAGTTCTGCGGGACCATCGGCACGCTTGTCGTGATATGGTTTGGCGCGCATATGGTGCTCCGCGGGCAGAACATCGCCGTCGAGGACATCGTCGCATTTCTCCTCTACCTCGGCATGTTCTACGGACCGATAACCGCCGTAGGAGGGATAGTCGAAACGATACAGACATCGCTTGCCGGCGCCGAGCGCGTGTTCGAGCTTTTGGATACGGAGCCGGACATCAAGGATGCGCCGCATGCACGCGAGCTTGCCCGCGCCCGCGGCGAGATACGGTTCGACAACGTCACCTTCGGATATACACGCACGACGAATGTTCTTGAAAACGTGAGCTTCTCGGTGAAACGCGGGGAAACGCTCGCGCTCGTGGGGCCTACGGGTGTGGGAAAAACCACCATCATCAGTCTCATCCCGCGATTTTATGATCCGCTCGGCGGGAACATACTGCTCGACGGCCACGACATACGGGGCGTTACGCTCGAATCGCTCCGCAGCCAGATAAGCATCGTGCTGCAGGACTGTTTTCTTTTCAACGGCACCATCGCCGATAATATCCGCTACGGCGCGTCGGATGATGTGAGCGGCCGCGAGCTCATTCGCGCATCGAAGCATGCGCGGGCGCACGACTTCATCACGCGCTTCCCGGACAAGTACGATACCATCATCGGCGAACGCGGCGTAAAACTTTCCGGCGGGCAAAAGCAGCGTCTCGCTATAGCGCGTGCGCTTCTTCGTAAAACACCGATACTCATTCTCGACGAAGCGACATCGTCGGTGGACTCGGAGACCGAATCGCTTATACAGGAAGCGCTCTATGACCTTATCCGCAACCGCACGACGATAGTCATAGCGCATCGGCTTTCGACGGTGCGCCGGGCCGACAATATCCTTGTGCTCGGTAATAAAGGGATAGCGGAGCAGGGTACGCATGAGCGCCTCATGAAACAGAACGGCATGTACGCGAAGCTATCAAGGATACAATTCAGACCGGGCGCGTAAACATTCTTACTTGAACGCCGGGATGACGATGCCCTCGAGTATCACCTTCTGCGCCATGAAGATCCAAAGCCGTTTGACGTAACGACGGATACCGGTGTATACTCCTTCATAATACCATGAAGCCGTCGCACATTAAGGAACATAACCGCATAGCGCATGATGCCGTCCGCCACGCAGGAACGATCTCCGTGGGCGAACATACCGCCGTCATCCTCAATTATCTGGTCACCGCGGATGCCGCCGGAACGCGCATCGAAATGCACAGCCATGTCCATTGCGAGGTCGGTATCGTAACGAAGGGCACGGTCGTCTATATGTTCGGCAAAAGGAAATTCACCGTGCGGCCGGGTGAGGCCATCGTCATTCCGCCGAAGACACCGCATATTCGCTCCTGTTCGGAGCAATGCGTGATACACGGATTTTGGATATACATGACCGGCATACCGCCGGGCAGGGATGCTGTTCATGTGACGAACACCGACGACGCGTCGCAGTTCATTTCGTCCATACACGCCGAGATCAAGCGCGGCGAAGCCGGACTCGCCTGCACGATATCGCATTACATCGCGCTTGTGCTCATTGCCGTGCTCCGCAGGCTTCCCCCGCCGGCATCGCACACGTCAGCGCGGGCGTTCATGCTCATACGCATCCGCGATGCGATAACGTTCATCAACGATCATCTGTCCGAGGACATGTCGGCAAAGGTCATTGCCCGCGAATTCGGGATATCGGCGCGCCATGCGAACCGTCTGTTCCTTGAGGCGACGGGGAGCACGCTGCATGACTTCGTGCGGAACACGAAGATGATGACCGCGTACATCGCGCTCACGCGCGGCAGGAGAACGAGCGTCCGCGAAATAGCCCTGAGCGTGGGCATGCGCGATTTCAGTTACTTCTCAAAATGCATGAAGATATTCTGCGGGTTAACACCGTCGGAGATACGAAGCATGCTGTAGGGGCGTCTCATTCCACATGCTTCGACATATCACGGTTCTTCGTGTCCGCTTCCCGCCGCAGATCGACTATCTTTTTTGCGTAATCCATCGCTTCACGATGCGCTTCACTTCCTTCGGACCGTGTCGTCAGGAAAGATATGTTCACGCGGACACCGGCAGCGCGCGGACCTGCATCGCTCAGGTCGATCTGTTTGAAACCGTGTTTGAGGAGGGGCGAGCCGGCGGCGGCATTGCGCACGCCGGCGGTGTAGGAGAAATCCCGTGCAAGCACGACATCGCCCGATCCGTTGCCCGTGAGGGCGCACCATTCGGAGTACGCCATGGACCTTCCGTACGCGCCGTACGTGCCGTCAATACCGACCGTATGCGGCGCCCCGCCGACCGAGTACAGGTAATTATCATGCACGTTCATCCCGGAATTCGTAAGACCATCGGCGTTGTTGAAGTCGAACAGCAGTCCGTTCGTCGTGATGAGGAGATTTCCGTACAGATGAGCAAGCTCGTTCTCGTAGGACTTATGCGATGCCCGTCGGGCTATGCTTCTTCCCGAGGGGCCGAGGATATTATTGCGAATGATGCTTCGCCGGCCCTTGAGATTGAACGCATCCGAGCAGGTGTCGGCAACAAGATTATCCTCAACCGTCAGGTACGAGGCGCAATCGTCGATATAGATGCCGTTGCCGCCGTACACGCTTACCTGGATGTTGCTGATGATATTGCCGCGCACGACTGACCCGATCATATTGCCGTGGGTATATATCCCCGCAAGATCGTTGGCGCACGGCCACGACTGTCCGATGTTGTAGATATGGTTCTTCGCTATGAGCGTATCGAACATGCGGAAAACATCCTCATGCCCCATCGATCCGCCGCCGCAATTGATGGCGGTCATATACCCGTCGGTGATCCTGTTATGCGCGATGACAGAGTGTGATGCCATTTCGAGGAGGAGCGCTACCGCGCCGTGAAATACGCGTCCATACCCTGCTATGTCATTGTCGGTGATGGCGATGCGCTGCATTCTGCCGGTCTCATTGTCCTCGGGCTTCTTTTCCCGCCATGCACCCATGGCCCGGATGGCGCCGCTCGCAAGGTCGCGGAATACATTACCGATGATCGCGATATCGGAATTGCCGTAGGCAAGGTCTATGCCGCATTCCCCGAGGTTCTCAAAACGGCAGTTGAGGACGGACGTCCGGCGCGTGCCGGAAAAGGTGAGCACGCTCGGCCCGTAATTCCCGTACCAGTTCCCCGTACCGTAATGGGCGTTCCACACATACTCGGAATAACGGAACGCAATGCCCTCGAACGATACCCCGTCGATGTACGCCGAATTTTTCCAATCCGACTGTACGATGAAGTACTGCGTCAGACGCGGTGCCCATGCCTCGATCGACGATGCGGTCTCTCCGTCAAGCGGCAGGTAGTAAAGCTTTCCCGTCGTCCGTTCCAGATACCAGCTCCCTTTTTCACGAAGTTCATCGAAGACATTGTCCATATAATATGACGCACCCTGGTACCACGTTTCAAAATCGTATGCGGTGTCCTGCTTTATCCAGTCCGCAACGCCGTGGGACGGATGTGAATGCACGAGCGGCATGTACGATGCATTGCGGAAATATACCGTGCGGTCGGCGGGCGATATGTTCGTAACGGCGAGATACGCCTGCTGCCAGTAATGCACGACCATGGCATTGATATCGGTGATATTCGTCCATGCTTGTACATCACCCTCGCGGAACATGAACCTGTCCTTGAACGCGGTGGAAAGTATGCGCCCCGGCTTGGAAGGGATGAGCGACTCGATGCGGCTGAACCCTTCCTTCGGATATCGCGGACGCTCGGCCCTTCGCCCATTGACGAAAAGCTGGCGGAAATACCATTTTTTCACATCCCCCACATCGGCCACCAGACAGGGTACACCGGTAGTGGGAACAATGCCCGGTTTCCATCCGACTATTTTTCTCGCGCCGGTGACTATCGGTTTTGCGCCGGGTAACGCCTTGAACATGATCGGCCATGCATCGGAATTCGTGATACGCACCGGGGCCTCGAGAACATGTACGCCATCCATGAGGTATACGGTCACCGGCTTTGCAAGCGGACCCGCGCCGGGGTCGAGCGCGGCGGCGGCAACGGCATAATTTATGCTCTTGAGCGGCTTCGCGCTCGTACGCCCTGAATTGGAATCCATACCCGTCGGTGAGACATAGTACGATGTTCCATCAACGCCGGCGGAATACCCGGGCGTTAGAGCGATCGCTATGAACAGTACGATAATCCCGACAGCGTTCATTTTCATGCCGATGCCCCCGTTCGTTGCGTAAACATTAATGCTTTTCCCTCACCAGTATCCCCGCTTTCTCGAAACGGTCAAGATACTCATCGTAATCCCAGGGGGCATCCGCGTACACCCGTTTTTTCCATTCTTCGAATGCCGATCGTAACTGGGTCACTTTTTCCGGCATGGAAGAGGCCAGATCATGCTCCTCTCGCGGATCGGCACTCAGGTCGAACAGACGGAACGGCGTCCCCGATCTGTCCTGAAGCAGTTTCCAGCGGCCGTCGCGTACTGCCGCCCGGCGAATATGGAAATTCTTCATCGATACCCCGGCTGGTCTTTCCCAGAAAAGCAGCCGACGCTCCATTCCCTTTGACTGCGTGAGCACGGGACACAGGTCCACGCCATCTGCAAGCACCTGCGCGGGTACCATAATGTTCGCCGCACCGCAGATCGTAGAAAAAAGGTCCATGCTCATTGCGGGTTCGCGGCACACCGTCCCGGCTTTGATCTTTCCCTGCCAGCATGCGATCGTCGGAACGCGCGTTCCCGCTTCGAACAGATTCGTTTTTCTGCCTGAAAAACCGCCGGGGCTGCCGTGGTCAACAGGGCCGTTGTCCGATGAGAAGAGAATGAGCGTATTCTCGAACAGGTCAGATCTTTTCAACGCATCGATGATCCTGCCGACGGCCTTATCCATACCCTCGACAACATCCTTATATGCCCGGTATAGATCGCTTCGCGGGGAGTCACCCTTCTCGTCCCATGCATCCGCTATCGCCTTGTCGTTCGGCCCGACATAGGGCAGATGCGGCGCGGTGAACGGAACATAGGCGAAGAACGGCGCGTCGTCGTTCTTCTGCATGAAACGGACAGCCTCATCGGCGAGCACATCGGTGAACCAGCCGCCCGGCGCTTTCGCCGTCGTTCGCCCGCGGTAAAAATACGATTTTCCTTTCTGTTCCATGGAGAAATTGTCGCCGGCGCTCCCTTCGACCCCGACGAATTCATCGAAACCGTTCAGCAAGGGGTGATGCGTTTCCATAGGACCAAGATGCCATTTGCCGAAGCAGCCGGTGCGATATCCGTTGTCCTTGAGTATCTCGGCGACGGTCATTTCCTCCGGGCGAAGACCCGTGAACGGTATTTCACCGGGTTTGGCCACTTTGACCATGGCGTTGCCCAACTGCCCGAGGACATTACACACGCCGGTGCGCTGATTATATTTCCCCGTTAAGAGCGATGCTCGTGTCGGACTGCACACGGCATCATTGCTGTGAAAATCCGTGAATGAGACACCTTCGCCCGCCAATCGATCGATGCAGGGTGTGGATATCGTTATATCGTTCGGGCCCGGGACAACGGATATCCAGGGGGAGCCGCCGCGAAAGCAGCTTATATCCCCGTACCCGAGGTCGTCGGCCAGTATGAGCAATATATTCGGACGCTTCCCGCTGTGATCGGTCCTGCGTTCGTCATGCAATGCCCCTTGAGCGGCCAGTCCGCTGTACAAGGAGAGGCCCCCGGCAGCGAGCATCGATCGTTGTATGAATGTTCTTCGGTCCATGGTGCTCCGCCAGACATTATCCATCTCCAGTATACTTGAACGCGCTCACCGCTGCAATGCAAAAATCAGGACAATGGAGAAAAAAAACGGACATCAGTCTTCATCGGCGCCATGGTGTTCTCCCCGCGCCAGTTGTCAGGGTCATTACGCCTTTCGCGGTTCACCGACTCGAACCAGTTTTCCAGTTCACGTCTCATGCGCCCTGCGCGCTCCGTCTCCGCGCCTGCTCTATCGTATGCCTCCGCCGGGTCATCGGCGATGTTGAAAAGCTTCGGCGTCCCTGGTGTCGGTATCTCGCGCACTATCGGCGCGCGGTCGATATCGGTGAGGAAATGAGGCTCATGAAAAAGCCGCCGATACCAGTGATTATCCCCTTCGAGTTTTTTGTCCGACGCACTCACCCGCGGCCAGTAGAGCTTCCAGTCGCCGTCGCGCATGGCGGCATTGCAGTTGAGCGCGGGTTCATAGCGGTTGTACTGCCAGAATCGCTTTACCGGGGCGTACGCTCCGCTTTGCAGATACGGCAGCATGTCCATGCCGTCGAGGGGCCTGCAGATGTCGGTGCGGATACCCGCGCATGCGGCGAGCGTGGGGATCCAGTCGCAAAAATGGATCATGTCATTGCGTACCGTACCGCCGGATAGCCCGCCGCCGGGCCAGCGTAGTACGGCCGGGACACGTATGCCGCCTTCAAGCACATCGTATTTCATCCCGGAAAATGGTCCATTATAACGGAGCATGCTCTGCGGTGCGCCGCGATACGATTCGTTTCCCATGAACGGCCCGTTGTCGCTCGTGAAGAGAACGATGGTGTTTTCTGAAAGGCCGCATGCATCGAGTGCCGAGAGTATTCGCCCGATGCCGCGGTCCATGACGCGTATCATCCCGTAGAGGGCGGCGACAGCGGGGGCGCATGTTCCCTCGAACACCGCCGCATCCATTTCGGGCGCTTCGAGCGGCGAATGCGGGGCGTTGTACGTGACCGTCAGAAAAAAATTCTCCGCTGCGTGTCGATGGATGAACGATACCGCTTCGTCGGAGAAGACATCGGTGAGATACCGCCCGTCGGAACGAATGCTCGATCCGTTGCGATCGAGTATCCAGTCGTAATAGCCCATGCCGCCGTTGAGGAATCCCAGGAATTCACGGAACCCCCGTGCGTTCGGGTGATGGCGCATATCGAAGAGCCCATTATGCCATTTGCCGATCATGCCGGTGACATATCCCGCATGCGAAAAAACATCCCCGAGCGTCCGCTCGCAGAGCGCGATACGGTCCACGCCGCGGTTGGACGAAACATCGACCGCGCCGACGCGGTGATTGTACCGCCCGGTGAGGAATGCCGCACGCGCAGGCGCGCATATCGGCGATGCGGAATAATGCTGATCGAGCCGAACACCGCTTCGCGCAAGCGCATCGATATGCGGCGTATCAACGATCGGGTTGCCGTACACCCCGATATCGCCGTAGCCGAGATCATCGGCCATGATGGCTATGATATTCGGCTTCGTATCGTTCATGCTGCGATCACTCCTTTTCCGGAAAAGGCCATGCGTTAACGGTCGTTGAGCCTTATCACGGTCGTCCATGTATCCTGTGCGTTCGAAAAATGACCTGGGCCGTCCGCGGTAGCAAGGATAAGATGTGTCGGCCTTCCGTTCTCGATAAGGAGCTGCGGCCGCTCAAGCGAACCCTGCGTCGTTACGCTGCCGTCATCCCATGATACAGTCCGGGAATACGCCTTCGGCGCCGGCGCTATCGCCCACCGCTTCAGGTCCCGCGAAAAGGCGTGTACCCCGGCATGATCTTCACCGGTGATCTTCCCCGTGAGGTCGTTGATGAGCATCTGGTAGACGCCGTCCTCATACCACATGAATGCATCTTCGATGCGAACGCCGGCATCGTCGAAAGAGAAAAGCGGTTCGTCCGAAAATCGGGTGAATTCGGGACCGAGTCCGTCCGCCGCAAGCATGCCGTATTTGAGAATGACCGGCCAGCCGTGCGTATCGGGATCCCTTCCGGACTTGTATGCGACAAAAACGCGCCCATCGGGATGGAAATAGGCGGCAGGGTTCGTGATCATGTATTCATCCCACATCCCCGGACGCGGCATGGCTATCGGCGCATCGAGCCTCGCCCACGGGCCGTACGGGGAATCGGAAACCGCATAGCCGACATACTGTCCGCGCATTGCCTCACGGTGAATATCGCTCCATTGCTGTGCCGGGTGTTCTGCATCCGGCATGTCGTCGCGATATGTCGTTGCAGTATAGAACAGGATATATCTGCCGTCCACCCGGTGTATGTGCGGATTATGTGTCATGC
The DNA here is from genome assembly GCA_038043445.1 of Spirochaetota bacterium. Classification (NCBI taxonomy): domain Bacteria; kingdom Pseudomonadati; phylum Spirochaetota; species Spirochaetota bacterium. The sequence goes on along the minus strand of JBBTBY010000063.1, from coordinate 95,379 downwards.
GCCCGTCCCAGAACGAACGATCCCGCGGCGGAAGCGACACGTCCGAGAACGCATACGGCCCCTCGGGCGTTCTTGAAACGGCATGTACGATCTCGGAATTGGGCACCCAATGCACGGCGAACGGCAGCGACTTCGGTATACGCGATGCATACAGATGATAAAGATCGTCATCACCGCGAACGGCGCTCCCGCACCACACCCAATAATCGCGCAGCCTGAACCCGCCGTTCTTTACGGCTTTTCCTAATCGATCACTGAAGGGGATCATCATAGAGTGAATATATATCGCGGAGCTGCTGCAAGCAATAAGAAAATCAGGACTTTACTATAGAGGGAAAGGACATGGACTATCGCATTACAAGTGATATACTATCCGCATGGGATATCAGTTCTCGTTCGCCTGCAAGCGCTGCGGACAATGCTGTCGCGACCGCGGCTTCGTCTATTTCTCCCGCGACGATATTCGCCGGGCGGCGAAGTCGCTTCGTATCGGGGAAAAGGACTTCATGAAAGGATATCTCTTCCGCCGAGGCAGACAGTCATTCATCAAAGTGGGCGACGATGGCTGCCCGCTCTTAACGGCGAACGGCTGCAGGATACAGGATGGGAAACCGGAACAATGCGCGACATTCCCGTACTGGAAAGATTACGTCGATGAGGACGGACGTCTTATCAATTTCGATCGCGATTGTCCGGGAATAGCGGAATAAGAGCTACTGCTCCTGCTCTTTAAGCTTTTCCGAGTTCTCTTTTTCGCTCTTAACGAGCGCCATGCCGTTGCGGTATGCCTGCTCGTCCGGGTTCATGGAGAGCGCCTTTCTGATGTTCTCCATGGCGTAATCGTACTCGCCGTTGAACACCAGCGCAAGGCCGTAGTTGTAATATGTCTTCGCCTGTATCTCGGTTTTTGTCCCTTTGCCGAGCATGTTCTTGAGCATCTCGATGCCCTCGGGCATGAGGTCGCTTCTGATGTTCTTCACGGCAAGGTCCACTTCCGGCAATTCATTATCCCGCATGAAATCCGCGCGGACGTTCACGTAGGACGGTGTTATCATACGAACGAACGAATAGCAGGATTCGGCGAGCGTTGTAGCGAACGCCTCTTCCTTATCGATGGCTTCGGGGACCTCATCTTTTCCGATCTTCACGAATTTGCGCTTGATGTTCATCGGCCGTACCGCAGCAAGCGTGGCCTTTTCGATATCAACGACCTGATACGTGATGTTGAGCGTGTAGGTGCCGGTACGCGTATGCATCATATTCGAAAATACGGTTATATTCGTGACCCACGTTGACTTGTCTTTCGGGTTCTTCTTGTCGATGTTCGTTTTCGCGGTCACCACCATTTTCTCAGTGAGCGTTTCCGTGTATCCGTCATCGTCGATGCTCGCGTAGATGATGCCGGCGGCGGCAATGAATTTCCCTATCTGGGCCACGGACTTCTCATTGAACATGCCGGTAAGCTGAATATTATGCTCTTTCAGCACATCAGCCATATGCTTCCTGTCGATGACGCCCTCAAAGGCCTTACTGTCTATCATCGACGATTCCAGCCGTGCGATGAGCTTGTTCACATGCGCCGCATTATTGCCGGTGAAATTGCCCATGGCCATGCGTTTGACGCCGCGCATGGATATCTGGGCGGGTCTTTTCACGGTGAAAAAGACCTCGGTCGTGGCGCAGCCGCCGAGCGTAAGGAGCAGGGCGGCGATAGAAACGGTGAGAAGGGGGGTGGTTTTATTTTTCATGGCAGTAATAGTAACGCACAGTAAAAAATCTGTCAAGAGCAGGTCGATGATTTAAAGGGCGGTATCAGTTGACCGTAAGCGCGCTGCCGGAGCGGGTGAACGGTTTTGCTATGGAGAATCCCTCGCCGCCGATGCTGTCGCGCCGTTTGCCATTGATAAGGAAGACGACGCTCTTTATCCCGGAGAATTGCGTTGCGGTGAACACTATCTGATTCACCTGCGCGCGAAGGCCTTCATATCCCAGGCGATTGTATTCGAACTCGGCATTGAAATCGAGGAATACGGTATCCCCTTCCTGCTTCGCATCGATAAGATACGCTTTTTCCGGTATACAGGTGATGATATTCCCGTCGCGTTCGCGATTATCGGGTCCGTCAAGGAGCGCGGTGATGGCATCCTTTATCGTCGGCTTGTAGCCGAGCGGCCGCTTGCGCGGTGCCAATTCGATATTTCCTTTGTCCTCGTCATATTTTATGAAATATATGGAAGGCTTCACTGCTTTTACCGGTGCTTCCGCACGAGCAACGGTCTCAGTCCTCTTTTTGACCGACGTATCGCTTTCCGCGGTCCGTTCGGCCGTTCGTTCTTTCGGCTTCGCTTCACCCTTTGCGGTCCGTGATGCCGTCTTCACCTCGCGGCGGGGTTTTGTCTCGACGGCTTTTTTCTCGGGAACTTCGGCTTTTGCCGTTCTGTCCGTCTTTACCGCATCGTCCTTTTCTTCCCGCACGGGCTTTTCACGCTTCGTGATATGCTCTTTACCGGCGTCATCGTCGTCGACCTTGGTGACCACGGTAAGCTCACGGGCCGGGGGTGTCTGCACGTCTGCCAGAAAATTCTTGAGCGCATCCTCGAGCTTTTTCGCCTTGGGGTCGATCTTGGTCTCGGTCCTCTCTGCCGCGGGCTTCGTGATGAATCTACCCACGATCTCGCGCCCGCCGTTCTTTGCGATATATATCACGCCGACTATGGCGCCGATGATGACGATGTTACGCAGGAGTACGCCGCCCTTTCCCTTGCCCGTAGCGCGCCCGAAATACGTCCGCCCGCGGGGAAAATGCTCATGGACGCCGTGCGAGAGGCGAGGGCGTGGGCGGTGCTTGAATCGTTCATAGTGCGGCATAGTGATGCATCTCCTGTCGTAGGTTTCATCCATATTATCGATATTCCGGGGGATTTATTGATTGAAAAAATCCGCCCCCGTGATACAATATCCCATGCTGGCCCGTCTACGTTTGCGCTTCGAACACATACCCCGAGATCTGTGGCTTTTCATCGCCGTTGTCGCCGCGACCGGGTTCACCACGAATGTCATCGAATCGACGTTCAACAATTTCCTGAGCGAAACGTACAATCTCACCGGCATGGCGAGGAGCGTCCTCGAACTCCCCCGTGAATTGCCCGGGTTCACCGTCGTATTCGTTTCGGCGCTGCTCTTCTTCCTTTCATCGCGGAGGCTTGCCGCATTTTCCATGTTCCTGCAGGCAGTGGGCCTCATACTGATAGCGTTCTTTGCGCCGAAGTTCAACATCATGCTCGCATGGCTTTTCATCATGAGCTTAGGGCAGCATCTTTTCATGCCGCTGTCGTCGGCCATCGGGATGGAGCTCGCGCATGCGGGCAAGGAAGGCAGGCGCCTCGGGCAGTTGAACGGCATACGGACGTTCGCAGCCATCGCGGGCGGCGGTCTGGTCGTCGTCGGCTTCGGTTATCTCAAGTTCACGTTCGCGGTCACGTTCACCATCGCGGCTGTGTGTCTTGTCATCGCAGGCGTACTCATGCTTTTCATGAAACCGAAGGCAGCGCCCCCTGCGAAGATGCGTTTCATACTCCGCCGGGAATACTCGCTGTACTACTGGCTTACCATTCTCTTCGGTACAAGGAAGCAGATATTCATCACCTTCGCGCCGTGGGTGCTCGTTACCATCTACGGGAAACCGACGGCCATCATCGCGGTGCTTTTCACCATCGGCAGCATCATCGGCATTCTCTTTCAGCCCTTTCTCGGGCGCATGATAGACCGCCTCGGCGAACGGACGGTGCTTGCCGTCGAAGGCGGCGTGCTCATCGTCGTCTGTCTCGGCTACGGTTTCGCGAAGATACTGTTCGGCGATGCCGGGTTCTACATCGCGGCGTCATGCTATGTTCTTGACATGCTCCTTTTTTCGTTCGGCATGGCGCGTGCGACGTATCTCAAGAAGATCGCCGTTATACCCGCCCATGTCTCGCCCACGCTCGCCATGGGAACGACCATCGATCACGTGTTCTCCATAAGCATCGCCCTTGCAAGCGGCGTGATATGGCTCACGTTCGGCTATCAGTATGTGTTCGCCATCGGCGCTGTCATCGCATCGCTCTACGGGATATCCGCGCTTCAGATGAGACTGCCCGTACCCAAGCGGGTGTAGATGACGAAGGACCGTTCTCCGCGGAACAAGACGATGACGCTCTCGGCAGCGGAGGTACGCCGCTTCAGCACGGATATCACTACGCTCAAAGCCCCGTCATCGGTGGATGCCATTGCCGGAAGAACGATATGCCAGGATATTATCCATGCGGCGAAATATCTCCCCGCGCGTTCCGTCGACCTTCTCTTCATTGATCCGCCGTATAATATCGATAAGGAATTCCACGCAGAGTCGTTCAGGGCCCGATCGTCCGCGGGCTACGCGGAGTACATGGGATCATGGTTCCGTGCGCTTGTGCCGTCGCTCAGGAGAACGGCATCGATATACGTCTGCGGTGACTGGCGGTCCTCCGCCGCGATATACGACGTGCTTTCCCGGCATGTTATCGTGCGAAGCCGCATCACCTGGGAGCGAGAGAAGGGCCGCGGCGCGAAAGCGAACTGGAAGAACGCATCGGAGGATATCTGGTTCGCGACGGTGTCGGATAACTATGCCTTCAATACCGATGCGGTGAAGATAATGCGGCGCGTCATCGCCCCGTATACCGAGAACGGCAAACCCAAGGATTGGGAGCGGACGGCGCACGGCGGTTTCAGAAGGACGCATGCATCGAATCTCTGGACCGACCTTACCGTACCCTATTGGTCGATGCCTGAGAACACCGAACACCCCACGCAGAAGCCGGAGAAGCTCCTTGCGAAGATAATGCTCGCTTCGTCGAACGAAGGCGATATGGTACTCGACGCATTCGCCGGCTCGGGGACCGCGGCGGCAGTTGCAAAAAAGCTCGGAAGACGTTACTGTTCGATAGAGAAGGACGAGCGGTACGCGGCGCTCATCGAGAAGCGCCTTGCCGGCATCGAACGCGGCGATCGCATTCAGGGATATGAGGGCGGCGTGTTCTGGGAACGCAATTCGATCGCAGCCCAGGAAGCATTCGCCCAACGGAGAACGCATGGACATCGATAAACATCGCATTTCGATAAACCGCATCGACGAAGAGATAGTGAAGCTCATCAATGAGCGGACATCGCATGCGGTTGCGATAGGCAAGATAAAGCGTGAGCTCAACCGCGTGATATACGACCCCAAGCGCGAGGCGGAGATACTCGAGCGCATCGAGACGCTTGCAAAGGGGAAGCCCTTCCCCTCGCGCGTGCTCCGGATGATATACCGTGAGATCATGTCCGCTTCACGGGAGATAGAGGAGCCGATATCGGTGGCGTATTTCGGCCCGGAGGGAAGCTTCACCCATACGGCGGCGATAGAGCAGTTCGGGTCATCGACGGAATTCGCGGCGCTTAAGACCATCGGCGATGTGTTCAAGGAAGTGGAGGTCGATAAATACGATTACGGCGTCGTGCCCATAGAGAATTCCAACGAGGGCGCGGTCAATTACACGCTCGATATGTTCATCACCTCGACATTGAAGATATGCTCTGAGCATTTCATGAACATACATCACTGTCTTCTCTCGCAATGCACGGACGTCTCCGAGATAAAGAAGATATACTCGCATCCGCAGTCCTTCGGCCAATGCCGCATGTGGATAATGAACAATCTCCCGCATGCCGAGCTCATCGAATCATCGAGCAATTCGGAGGCGGCGAAGGTCGTCGGCTGGGATAAATTCAGCGCGGCCATAGCGGGCGTGGTGAACGCGGAGCTGTACAAGCTCAACGTGCTCGCGGAGAACATCGAGGATAATCCGGAGAATTTCACGCGCTTCCTTACCATCGGCAAGGACGATAATGAGCCATCGAAGAAGGATAAGACATCGCTCATCGTCGCCATCAAGGACAAGCCGGGCGCGCTGCAGACGGTGCTCGCGATATTCAGCGACCGCAACATCAATATGAACAAGATAGAGAGCCGCCCGACGAAGAAGAAGGCGTGGGAATATCTCTTCTACATCGATATCGACGGGCACCGGAAGGATAAGCATATCACCGAGGCACTTGCCGCGCTCGATCAGGAAACGACATTCCTCAAAGTGCTCGGATCGTATCCCAAGATCCGCATATTCCGTCAGTAGTCAGTAGAAGCCGCGCCGACGGGACCTGTGAGCGATGTTCCCCCGTTGAATAAGATCGATGTGTTTTCAGCCCTACCGCGATCGTTCCCGGGAAGACAGCATCACCCGGCCGAAATTGAGGCGGTTCTTATAGTAATCCGCATCGCCTGACCAGACAAGCGATAATTTCCTGCTCGTCGCATCGTCATCGCTGAGACAGACATCAAAACCGATCTGTGTCCCGGCTTCCGGCTTCAATCCCCCGAGCTCCTTCCACGGTATCGCGAGCTCAACATCATATCCGCCCGGCTGTGTAGATGTCTTGACGGGCATGTTCGCCGTGTTCACCTCAAGCATCCCGCTCGCCTTGAGCATGACTATCTCCGGGAATTGTACGGTCGGCATGCCGATCACGATCTGACAAGCGTTCGCGTTGAATCCGCTCGCGGTCGGCTGATCATCCGGGGCGGTGTCGAGAAAGAGTTCGATGCAGTCGCTGTTCCATACGCCCAGTCGGTTATTGCGTTCACCGCGCTTGTCATCAAGCACCTTGAAGCCGAGATAGAGCGAGACGCTGTCCCAGGCAAGCCATACACGGCCGGACATGTCGTTCCTGCCGCCCCATACAGCGGGCACGGCGTTCCTCAGGGCCGGGAGCGAATCAAGGGTTATCCCGGCATGACCGTCCCACTCACCGGCATTGACAACGCCGTCTATCACGGGCGTTTTTCCGCTGCTGGCTGCCGCCAATGGGCGAAAGCGTATGGTGACCGGCGCAAGTTCATAGTGTTTTGATCCCGCTTCGGCCTTGAACGAAAGCTCGGCTGTTGTCCACGGCTTTTCAAATTTCAGCGGGAAGAGAACGGGTGTCGCTTCCCGCGGACGTGCCGTTACATCGACAGTGCCGCCGGCTATCTCGCTTATGGATGATCTGAAGCTTAAGCGCATCGGCATGGTATCCGCGCCATGGTTCATCACCTCGGCACGGATGACGGGCGTTTCATCACGGTAACCCATACGCGCGGTGACCGCCACCGGCACACGGTATTCCATCTCGGCGGTTCCCATCAATTTCAGGAATTCATCTTTACTTATCCTGTTGGGCTTGATGTATACCGGATCAACGGCGTCATTGAGAAGGTAGCCGTTGTTCTTCTCTGCCGGGTTCTCGAGCGGATTCCCCATGAGATCGAACAAGAGTATCCTGTCTTTGGAATTCCTTAACGCGAGCGCTGCCGAACTTTTTGCGGAATAGCTGTAATTCCAATACGCGGCTATCGGCCCGTCCGCTCGCTCATAGATATAAAGTTTGTTCTTCCCGGTAAGGGTTATCTGCTTTATCGGTTTGCCGCCCTCGAAGAAACGCGCCCAGGCATTGTTTATCACAAAGAACTGGCTCGGTATGGGCTTGCGCGGATTATCGAGCGCAAGCGGCGCGATGCGCGCACGATTATATGCACCATCAACGCAGGCTGTACGTGCCACACCGTGGAACTGATCGATGAGCAGTCGTCTTGCTAATTGATGTCCCTTGACGGCCAGAGAGCCATAAAATTGTTCCGGAAGGTCCTGTTCAAAATAAAACACCTCGGAATTCCATATCTCCTTCTTTTCAGCCCCGACATCGGCAAGGAGCTGTTTGATGTCGGCTATCGCCTTTTCAGCCGGATAACTGCTTGAATCAAGCGGCGAATCGTAGGGGTGGAATGACATCGCATCGAAATATTCGTTCGCGCCTAAGTCCATGCATGCTTTCACGAACTTTAAAAGCTTGCCGCCGAGGTCCCCTGTGGCGCAGAAACCGATGACACGCGCATCGGGGTCGATCTCGCGGACGATCGTATACGCGGCCTTGAGGAAACCGATGTACTGTTCGGCGGAGAGCCAGAGATTCGGTTCATTTAATATTTCATACGCCCGCACTTTTCCCTTGTAGCGCAGCACGCATTCCCTGAAATACCGCGCCCATATATCCACCGGCGGAACGCATACGCGGCATTTCATCGACCCTTTCGTGTCGGCAATGCCGTATCGTTCCTGCGCCCATTTCGGCACTTTTGCATATATCTTCTGGGAGTTTTTTTCATCGACGATGAACGTGTCGAGCGAGGCCACCGGCTTTATGCCGCGCTTCGTGAGCTCTTCTATCTGCCTGTCGAGGACCTGCCATTCATAATTTCCTTCATCGACCTCATTGTGGCCCCAGCCGAAATCCCAGCAGCGATACCAGCGGTCGCCGACATTCGCTATGAAATCATACGTCTCATCTATGGTCGCGCCGAGATACTCGAGCGTCGGCTGTGTGGCCCAGCTCTGGGCGAACCAGTTGGCCCGGAAATTCATCTGCCCGCCGCTGGTGAACCCCTTGGGCCCCGGTATCGCCATGAGATTCTCGATGACGGCGTAATCGAATGAATACGCATCGAGCACAGCCCCCGTTTTTGCATTGACAAGTTCATAGTTCATGACGAACATCCCGTAGCGCTTCGGGTTGATCTCCGCGGATATCTCCCCGGCGGAATTCCCCTTGAGCGTAATGGATGATGTCTCTCCCGTCCTGACCGTTCTGTCGAAGTAGTTATCCAGTATGGAGAATCTGAATTTGACCTCGGCGTTCCCTGCGGTATTGTTACGCGCCCGGAACGTCACTGTATAGGGCTCGTTCGGGGTGTACGCATAGTAGCGATTGAGCGTACGCGTGAGGCCGATCTCAAAATCGTCGGGCTGATACTTCGATGATCTCCCTTCTGTGAGCTGTATGCCGTCTATCCACATCGTCCCCGCCTGATTGCGTGTCGGCGGCGGCATCTTTCCGTGACCCTCGGGTATATTGGCTATCTGCAGCGTATAGAAATCGTGGTTCGGCGCCGCGGTAAAGGTTAACGACATGCGCTTCCAGTCGCTGCCGACCTCATTCCACACGGAATATCCTTTTCGTGCGCCGCTCGAAATGATGCTCAGCAGGGAGAAGGCAACCACCTTGATATCGCCGGCGGTCTTGAACCATCCGGACAATGTATATTCCTTGCCGGGCACGAGCGGTATATCGCGGGAGCTTAAGAGCATCGCGTCGCCGTCGGGATTATCAAGCCGGAGGCTCGCTTCCCCGTGCATTTTCTCGTTCGGATCGATGAGCGGCTGACGCGGTTCATTATTGTTCGGATCGCGCCCGCGCATATAAAGGCCACGCGTCAAGGCATACTCATCGAAGCCGATCTCAAAGCTCGAGTTCTGAAAAAGGTTGCTGCGGTTAAGCGATACCACGGCCTTTTTTTTCTCCGGCGGGGCTTCCGTATTGGGCGCAAGCACAACGTCATCAAGATATACCTCGCCGTAGAGGATATCAAAACGCATGAAAAGGTCCCGGTCCTTCCATTCCGCCGTAAGCGGCAGTTTCAGTACGAACTCATACGCATCCCACTCATCGCTCACCGTGACCGTCTTAAGCTTGTAATAATGCGGCGACACGGATGTGTCGGTATAATAGTACACCCGAAGCGGCTGATCCTTCGCCCGCGCGCGTGCAAAAAAACGGAAGCGGTATTCCGTACCGGCGACGATGCCCGCTATCTTCGCGCGGGTAATGAGTACGACGGCTTTTGCGCTTGCTGCGGCGTCCTCACTTTCATGCTTCAGGTGAGCGGATGCCTTACCGCGTATATCGCCTTCTTCGGCGGCGGTCGACACGGTATTTTTGCTGCCGTACGGGGCGATGGTCCATCCTGCCGGCATGCCGTTCTCAACAGCCTCAAAGTCCCCGTTCAGAATGAGATCCTGTCCAAAGAGAGAAGCGATCGCGATGATGAAGATGACGGCGTATTTTAACATGCGTTTTCCTGCTGAGGTTCGTTCGTTGCGATGTCTGCGGTAAGTATACTCATGCGGTATCAGGGCGTCAAGACAAGAACGGTCATTCTCATGCACTTTCCGGTCATTATCTTAATATCACCCGGGAATGCATTAATTTCCGAAGGATGTACAAACAGTGTTGTATTCGCCGCTCGAGCCTCAATGATCGGGCCTACAGTCTTCGCTGAACTTCCACGAATACGGGAACCCGTGTAGCACCCGTATGCTCCCCACCTGACCGTTAGGCACATAATAGAGAGGTATAGTATGAATATGCCTTTCTGACACAGGCACTATACGCAGATATCCGTGCATTGTCAAGTGCTGGGGCGACACTTCAATATGACATGATTGACGCCGCCCGCATTTTACTGTATTGTTCTCCATATGCACAGCGAAGCTGAAAGGAAGAACCATGACCTTTTCATCGCTCATACACACGCTCAACGATTTTTGGGCGAAGAACGGCTGCATCATACAGCAGGGCTTCGATATGGAAGTGGGTGCGGGCACCTACAACCCCGCTACCGCCCTCCGTGCGCTCGGCCCTGAGCCCTTCAATGTGGCATACGTGGAGCCCTCGCGGAGGCCCACCGACGGCCGCTACGGGGAGAACCCCAACCGCATGCAGCACTACTATCAGTATCAGGTGCTCTTGAAGCCCTCGCCGGATAATATACAGGCGCTCTATATCGAAAGCCTTGCCGCGCTCGGCGTCGACTTCAAGGAGCACGATCTGCGCTTCGTCCATGACGACTGGGAATCGCCCACGCTGGGTGCTTGGGGGCTCGGCTGGGAAGTATGGCTCGACGGGATGGAAATAACACAGTTCACCTACTTTCAAGGCCTTGCCGGCATGGACTTGAAACCCGTCTCGGGCGAGATAACCTACGGCCTTGAGCGCATCTGCATGTACCTGCAGAACGTGAACCATTTCAAGGACATGGAATGGGGACACGGCGTCAAATACGGCGATGTACACATGCAGGGCGAACGCGAATTCTCGAAGTACAACTTCGAGATAGCGGATACGGCGATGTACTTCCGCCATTTCAACGAATACGAAGCCGAGTGCAAGCGCTGCCTGGCGGCGAAGCTCCCGCTCCCGGCATATGACATGATATGTAAGGCCGCTCACACGTTCAATATGCTCGATGCACGCAATGCCATATCGGTCACCGAACGCGCCACCTACATCGGCCGCGTGCGCGACATGATGAAAGAGGTGGCAGGGATTTATATCGCAGAACGAGAGACGATGGGATATCCGCTTTTGAAAAAATAACGGGAACGGCGGTCAGCGCTTTTTCGTGAATATCTCGGAAAAAAGCAGTTTCAGGAACGCTATGCCGGTCGGTATGCTCTTCGCATAGCTTTCCCCGCCTATGCGCGGCCCCTCATGTGTGGGGAATTCCGCGATGCGTAGCCTCGCCTTCATAGCCCGTATCGTCATCTGATATTCTATCGTATACCCGCGCCCGTCGGGCTTGAGCGTATCGAACACGGCACGGCGTATCATGCGGTAGCCGTTGATGCTGTCGGTGATGAATCTTCCGCTCCTGTTGAAGAGCGCGTTCGCCATGAGATTGAACGCATTGTTCGCCCACTTGCGCATCTTTATCGGCTGATCGTCCTCTTCGTTGTGTGCGCCTTTCATCATGCGCGATGCAATGACCATGTCATAGCTTCCGTCCGCATACGGCAGGAATTTCAGAATGTCGGCGGGGTCCTCATTACCGTCGGGGCTGAAGAAGATGATGTACTCCGCCTTGGTGCGTTCTGCTGCGATGCGAAACGCCTCGCCCCGCCCGCGCGATGTCTGGGAATAGACCTTTATTCTGTGCTTCTGGAATAACGCAAGCGTCCCGTCAGTAGAACCGCCGTCAACAGCGAAAACTTCGGTGAATGATGAGAACGGTATATGCTCGACAAGCGCGGTCATTCCGTCGATCTCGTTCCTTGTAAGTATGACAAGCGCAACTCTATTTTGTTTTCGGTTCTTCACCGTCATTGCCAGCGTCCATTGTTCGACAGCTTTCGAAATACATCAACAACGTGATCAAGATCATCCTGTTTCAAGTATTGATGGCAGCCGATATAAAAACCGTTCTCGCCGATATAGTCCGAATCGGGGACTTTTCCCTTATATCGGTCGCGATATGCCGCATACGCTGGCTGCTGTGTCGGTACCGACCCAAAAAGAGGGCGGCTTTCTATTCCGTTCTTTTCCAGATGGTCTCGCACCGTCTTCCTTGATACGATGCTGGTGTCCTTTACGACAAGCGGATAGGCAAGGTAACTTACCTCGGCACTGAATCGCGGCAGACGTATCACCGGTTCAAGGAATGACAGCCCGTTGTTCAGATAACTTACGTTCTTAAGCCGCGTATCGAAGATCTCATCCGCACGGGCAAGCTGTGTGAGCGCAAGCGCCGTCTGCAGGTCCATGGTCTTGAAATTGAACGATATGTAGCTATGCATGAATCGCGGATCATTATCGGAATTCGGATCGGGATCCCGATGCGGACATACCCCCTGCCGCCGAGTACAGACATTACAGTCGCACATGCGACCGTTCGCTTTTAATTGTCGGGCGAGCCGCGCGAACCCATCGTCATTCGTCATAAGCGCGCCCATCTCACCGGCTTGTATATTATGCGCTATATAGAACGAGTATACGGACATATCAGAAAGGGACCCGACAACATGGCCGTGATATTTCGTACCGTGCGCCTGTGCTGCATCCTCAACGACAAAAAGTGAGCACTGCCGGGCGATCTCATTTATCGCATCCATATCCGCCGGGTATCCCATCAGGTGAACCGGTACAATACCGGCGATGTTGTCAGCACCGTGTTCCTGTATCGCTGCTTCAATATGCCCTGGGGTGCAGACAAGGTCGACCGGGTCCACATCGACGAATATCGGCTCAAACCCGGTCAGGACTTGTGCATTGGATGTTGCTACGTATCCAAGCGCAGGAACTATCACTTTCTTCCCGCGGACCGCTTTTGGGTATCGTCCGGAATATTGAAGTGTCAGGCTCGCGAGCACTAATGCACTTGTTCCCGAATTCACTGCGACACCGGTTTTTGTACCGATATATTTTGCGAATTTGCGCTCGAATTCAAAGGTCTTCACGTGTTCTGAAATGCGGTTTGAATTGAGCACCTCAAGGACTGCATCCCGTTCAATATCGCCGATGATGAAATCACCGACAGAAACCGTGCGCCGTTGACTCTGTTCTGATAGTCCCATTATTTCACCACTCCGCCTTTGCAATGCATGTATTCGCTCACATTTTCTCCGCAACAATGACAGCATAGGTGAACATATCACGCAAGCCGAACGAATATCGCATGACGCGATACCCCGCCTTTTCCATGAGGGCGAACGCATGCTTTTTCGAACGTATCCTCGATATTTCATCGGGGTGGAATTTCACGTTCTTTTTCCGCAAAAGGCCTTTCACGAAGAACGATAGTATCTTGAAGAATATAACGCTCATCCCGAATTCCGGGGGCCAGAAAAGCACGACACGCCCCTTCGGCTTGAGAACGCGCGAAAATTCCTTTAATATTTTTGCTATATCGCTTTCGGTAAAATGTTCCATCACGCCGAGATTATATATACCGTCCATCGATGCGTTCTTGAGCGGCATATCGAAAATGCTCCCATGCACCATCGAAGCCTTCCCATGATGTATCGTGTTGTAGATGCTGAGCGCGGCGGGAGAGATATCGAGCGCGGTAACGGAAACCATGTCCACCACTTTTGTATCGACCTGCCCGCTCCCACAGCCGGCATGGAGCACCGTTGACCCGCGGATAAAATACTTTCTGATGAAATGGTTGAGCGAATTGATGATGATCACTTTGCGATAGAACGCCGCTATGGCATCGTAGACAAGGCGCCCCGTCGTTTTCTGCTGCGCCCAATAAGCATCCCAATCCTCGCGTACAGGAATACGAGGGTTTATCTTCATGAAAGGCTTCCCGACCAGGAATCGTTCATGATTTACCAGCGTATTGACGAATATCGAGAACAGGAAGCTGAAACTTTTCCACGCATCCCGCAGTTTCATCTTTGAATGCCCGTAGGTCCTGGCGGGAAGCGCTATGGGCACCTCGACGATCTTGAATTTGTTGAAATGCAGGATGTAGAGACTTTCATAGAAGAACGAGTAGCCGCGTGAACTTACAGCACCGAAGAGATGCCGCGGGATAACGGTCAGATCGTACAGGCGGAAAGCCCCTGTCGCATCGTACGGGAGCCGCAGAAAGAACGCGGTCAACAGATGCCCCGTATGCGTCAGCACCTTCCTGAGAAGATTCCATCCCTGAAGACTTTTCTTCTGACTGTATCTCGTTCCGACCACGACCGATGCCTTTTTTCCTGCCTGAATGAATGCGGGAATGTCCGACGGGCGATGGGTGAAATCGCAGTCCATAGTGATAAGCGCTCTATATCCTTGATCGTATGCATACGCAATGCCGTCCTGATGCGCGCTCCCTATGCCGAGCTTTCCCGCGCGATGCATGACCTTGATCGACCTGTCCTTCTTCGCTATCGTGTCGAGGACCGCCCCGGTACCGTCGGGGGAATTATCATCAATGAAAAAGATGTCCGCCTTCACTGGCAGTGCTCGCAACTCAGCGGCAAGTGTTCCGACGTTCTCCCGCTCATTGTACGTCGGGATCATGATGAGAATTCTTTTATTTTTCAATCAATTCATCCTGTGCTTCAACTAATATCCTTACCATTTCAGTGAACGATACCGTCGGTTTCCAGCCCGTCATTCGCCGCAATTTCGATGCATTGCCGGCAACGGCACGGCGGCGGCGTGTAACGACATCGGCCTTCTCGCGCACATGCTTTTCCCATGAAAGTCCGAGATGCCCGAACGCGATCCGTGCGAATTCTCGTACAGTATGCGTTTTCCCCGTTGCAATGATGAAATCATCCGGCTTTGCGAGCGAAAGTATGCGCCATGCTGCATCGACATAGTCCGGCGCATAACCCCAGTCGACCGCGGCATTAAGATCACCGACAATCAATGTATCCTGCTCTCCTCTTTTTATATTCACTGCCGCGCTCACTATTTTTTTTGATATGAACTTCTCCCCGCGATATGGTGACTCATGGTTAAAGAATATCCCGACGGATGCGAACACATTGCAGGTGTTGCGATAGAAACGGCAAAGCGATCTGCCGTCCCACTTCGTTATCCCGTATACCGTTGAAGGTTCACAAGGGCTCGATTCTTTCTGTGTCGAATCTGTATCACTGCTATACAATAATGATGATGCCGCATAGAACATGCGCGAATGCTTCGTCCGCCGCATTGCATCGAGGAAATTCACGAGCCCGAACACATTGATGCGATAGCTTTCCGCGATGAGCACGCTCGGCTCAATAGGCTCATCCTCGGACGAATGATGATATGCTGCGAAATAATATATCTCGTCGAACGATATCGCATCAAGAAGTCCGTGCACTGCAGCGGCATCGGAAATATCGATGGGTGTATCGTAAGCAATGCCGTGTGATTCAACGTGACCGACATCGATGCCGATAACGGCATAGCCCTTGTCACGGAGCATGTCGGAAAGCAATTTCCCGTCCTGGCCCCTGCAGCCGACGATAAGAGCCGTCATTGCACGATCTCTATCTTCGGCAGCGGGAATACCAGTCGCCCGCCGGCGGCGAGATACGCCGATTCACGCTCGATGATGGTGTTCCTGAAATGCCACGGAAATACCATGAAATAATCCGGCTTCTGTGCGCGCGCATCCGCCTCGGACACGATGGGTATCTTCGTGCCGGGGGTCACGCTCCCGAATTTATTCTCGTTCACCTCGGCTATGCACGGGAGATACTTTTCCGTGAGTCCGCAATACTGCAATATGACATTCCCTTTGGTCGATGCGCCGTAGCCTATCACTTTCTTCCCGGCACGTTTTGCCTCTGTGAAGAAAGCGAGCAATTCATCGCGATGCTTCACTATCGCATCAGCGAAAGCCTTGTAGGGCTCAAGGGTATCGAGCATTTTCTCGCGCTCCGCGTCCATCGCTGCACCGACGGACGAAGCAACGGCAAAGGACGATGCCTCCTTCGCTGCGGTGACGGAAAAACTACCGCCGTTGACCGCATTGAATTCGACATCAATGATCTTCATCCCGGTCTTTTTCATCATCCATTCTATCTGCGTGAGCGCGTAGTATTCCAAATGCTCGTGGCACACCGTGTCGTATGACCGCATGGCGAGCATGGTGGGCATATAACTCTGCTCGAACACCCACACACCGTCGTCGGCAAGCCGGTCATGTATCGCACGAACGAAGGCGAGCGGATCCTCGAGATCATAGAACATCGATATCGATGTTATCACCTTCGCTTTCCTCCCGCCGATGGCGTCAGAAAGCTGCTTCGAAGGGAAAAAGTCGGGGATGAGACGGATATGTTCAGGATAGTATTTTTTGAACTTGACGCCGGTAGGGTCTACGCCGACAAGCTCAGCCGTTCTCGGGTATGCCTGGAGGAGCGTGCTGTCATTGCTACCGATATCTATGACAAGGTCGCCGTCCGCAAGTGCGACCTGTGAAAGAATACGCTCCACCTTTGCATGGAGATGCGCCACCATCGACTTGTTGAGCCCGGAGCGATAGCCGTAATTATCGCCGTACAGTGTCGGAAGATGATAATTGTGCGCGAGCTGCACGAGCCCGCAGCCGTCCATGCATTTGACGAGAGAAAGCGGACCAGCGGGAACCTCATCGTTCCTGCTCTTCGGGAAGATACCGGTAAGCGCCTGGGTGCCAAGTTCAAGGATGGGGGCCAATTGCTTATTCCCGCATATCCGACACGATGATATCTCAGTATATAGTTTCACATATGTTCCTTACTACAGCGTAATGCAAATGCTACGGGATCAATCCATACTGCGTGCTGTATCTTCAATAGAACACTCGAACCCGGATCAGACCGACATCGAGAATTTATCATGAATACACGCATATCTCAATAGCTGACACCGCTTCTGCACAACTTCGAACACCCAGTCCCATGCTGAAAGCGAAGGTTCAAGGGGAAATGACCACGGGGGTCTCAGCCCCATGCCATCCCGTCGGATGCGCACGAACGATCACGGTCACCGGCTTTGTCAGTGCCTTCATACGCTTCGCATTGAGAGCAGCCTGCACTTGCTGTGCCTGTGCGGGCCAGTGCAGATCGAGCCGCTTATGGGTGACCCACCATGACATGGAATTCACGACCAGCAGTATGACCGCTATAGTGATCATTATCCGTCCGGCACGATTCTTCTCCGTATGCCGGAATGCGGCAAGCCACCAGAGAAGCACGGCTATTGATGGCAGGAACGAGTACCTCGTCCCCCAGTAGGTATATCCGTATTCGCGTATGATCATACCGTTTCGCACCAATGCTACCACCGAGAATGTCGCTATCGTACCGCAATAGATGGCAAGCCACAGCCAGAATTCAGCACTGCGATAGGGCTTCATTTTTTTCGCCCAGTACACGCATGCCCCTGAGATGATCATCGTGAATGGCCAAAATACAAAGTCAGGCGTACGCATGAACCATTCAGTGATATTCCTGCCGAAGAACGGCAGATAGAACAGCCGAACAAAAAAATTATCGAAGAACACACGGAATACGGCGTTCATGTTCTTCAAGCTCAAGTGTCCCGTTGTTGCGGTCTTACCGGCAGGATCGACGACACCGAGGAAATTGATGACCATGACTGTAGCAACAATGCCGATGATGATGAGATATCGCGGCCGTCGTGTGACGATCAGGAGCAGAAGTGCTGCCGGCAGGAAAAGGAACAGCTGTCCGGCGGAGAAAGCGAGTATGGTGAAAAAGAATATCTTCACCGCCCCGGGCTTCCGCGGATATTCCACCATCAGGAGCACAGCGAGCATGGTTGAGACCGTCGTGAGGTTGGCGAAGTTGAGCAGTACTTCCGCAGTGCCGGGCGCCATGGCGAGCAGCATACATACCGCGATACGGCCGGAACGTGATGGTATGACGAACGAGAAACCATCGCGGGAAAAATAGCCCATCGTTATTATCGCGAGAATATAGCAGGCGAACGCATAGATATACGGCGCAGCGATGACGGGGAAAAATGTCGCTGCGTATCCGATAAGGCGCGGAATGAACATGTGGTACCCCCACACCGGCGTGATGATGCTCAGGGGCCCTAGTTCATATGCACCTTTGAATATCTCGGTCAGGTCCTCGGCCCAGAACTCAGCACGCAGGAGCGGTGTTGAATACTGGAGAAAGATGACGGCCGCTGTAAGAAGATACGGCAATGATCGTATTACGATCGAATCGCGTGACATCCGCGAAAGATCATATTGATCGACCCATTGCAGCAGCCGGCGGAACATATCGTTCAACGATATGAAGAGCGATCCTAACTTCATTGTCTTCCTGTCCTTCGCCGAAATGGCTTTTTCTGTTCCGTGATGTTCTCGACCGATAATTTCAACAGGGCGATCTCCTGCGCGAGCTTTTTGTTCTCGGATGACAGCTTTGATATGACTATCGAGAATTGGATCAATATCAAGAGGAGTGCGGCGACGAGAAAGAGGAGCAGCGCTGCGGGCGGATAGGCGATGCCGACCGCGAATGATATCTGCTCCAAGCCTCGGCGCCAGAACGAAAGAACTGCGAAGAACACTCCGGCAGCAAGCCACAATATCCCATACGCTTCTTTGATCCGTTTCCTCCGTATCAGTTCGATAACGAATAAAAGAAAAACAGCACTGGCAGCTATGCTGATATATTGTATTCGCTCGATATGAACCGTATTCACTTTTTCCACCTCACTCGGGGCCGAAGCGCCGTCATTGCTATCGCAAGCAGCACTTTGACCATATAGTAGAACGACCTCAACCCGCTGATCGATGATATCCCCTGTGCCCGCTCACGCATCTGGGTAAACACCTCGACGATACGAAAGCGGTTCTTCGCGAGAAGCACGACGGTCTCCGGCTCGGGGAAATCGCTTGGATAGTGTTCAGCAAGAAAATCGATCGCATCCCTGTTGTATGCGCGGAACCCCGACGTGCAATCCGTGATGTTCACGCCGGCCGCAAGGAAATTCGCCAGCTGCAGGATACGTATGCCGATGCGTCTCGCTGCCGTCGATTTGAATCCCGGAAGCCGCGAGAGGAATCGCGAGCCGATGACGGCATCCGCCTTCCCTTCGATGAGCGGCTTGAGCACGGTCACGATCTCATCGCCGCGATGCTGCCCATCGCCGTCGAATTGGAACGCAAAGTCATATCCGGAACGCTTCGCATAGAGAAGGCCTGTCTGCAGTGCCCCGCCGATGCCGAGATTGACCGGGAGATCGGCCACCAATGCCCCTCCGGCTGCCCGTGCCGCGGCCGATGTACGGTCTTTCGATCCGTCATTGATCACGATAACATCGATGTCAAAAGTCGCCTGCCCGATATCACGAAGCGTCCGAGCAATACTTTTTTCTTCGTTGAACGCCGGCACCATAGCGAGAACTCTTGGTTTTGCCATATCATGCCCTCTTGTTCGATGCGTAGCTGAGTGAATACAGTGAACGGATCATGTCCGCGATGACGGGCGGCAATGCACGTGAAAAAAGCCGCGCGTCCTCGTCCTGCCTCCGTTTCCCGGCAATGCCTGATGATGTCTCCGACCGTGCATGTATGCGATGCCACATGAGCACGCGAGGTACGCGAACGAACGCCCCGTTGACATCTGCGAGCCTGAGCCACGCGTCCCAATCCAAGTTAATGGAAAAATCACGTGAGAACGAGAACGAGCTCAATTGCGCCCGATGGTACGTGACCGCAGGGCACGGTATCGGTGAACCGAATGACAGGAGCAGGCGCTTCAGCCAGACCCACGCTATTCGGCCGGTGGCGAAGAACGGGAGCAGCAATATCCTCTTAATCATTAAATTGATATTTCTTGGGATATGAGCATCCCCGCAGATCTCGCCATAATCCGTGAAGCCGATGAGCGAGTCGTCATGTCGGTCCATGGCATCACAGAGCATTCGCGCATATTCCGGTTCATAGATATCGTCCTGATGGGCAAGCGTTACATAAGGGCTTTTCGTCTGTTTGAACGCAAAATTCCAATCGTCAGCGATAACGGAGCGTTGCCTGTTCACCGCTAACCGCAGTCCATATGCTTTCGAGATCTTCTTCTGATACAGGGACGGAGTCCCCGTACTTAATATCACCGTGCTCCTTTCACTTTGAGCCGCAAGTGAATCGAGACATGCCGGAAGATGCGGCGAATCCTTATGCAGCAATACTACGAACGAATGGCGCCCGTGCTGTGATAACCGATTGTCCTTATGCATCGAAATTCATGATACACGTGAAAATATATTTTTTCAATGATCCCCGCCGCTGAAGCAAATGCGTCCGGTGCCGTTCATGCTACCACAGCTCGATAAAACGTGACTTCCCGGATGCAAAAATGACATGTCGTGACAGAACGCCATTGTCGTTCTTCAGGACATGGGCCGCGGAACTATCGCTCGGCATGAACATATATTTGATGTTGTTCTTTTTCAGCCAAGCCAGATCATAGTTTGCCGCAACTGCCCGCGCATAATTGTTGAACGAATACTCCCTGCTGCCCTGAAAGAAAAAAAAGGCGACAGGGAACACATCATAGAACGGTATTATCCATGCACCGCCGACAGGGAACAGCCACTGCTCGCGGCCGACCTGCCGCATTTCGTTGGGTACAATGATCTTCGGTGTATCCTTGAACGTGATCTTTTTCCCAACGGACGATCGATATCGACCGTATTCCTTCTCGATCGCGCGTATAACGGCAAGATCATCCATCGTGACTGTTCCGATGCCGCCCTGCACAAAGGCACGCGGGTATACAGAGAACTGGCGCCCGGGAGAGGCGATCACAATACCGACCGCTATCCAGCATCCGATAAAAACAAGAAGACCGGCGATGCGGAAGCGCTCGAATGCGAATGAACACAGCCAGGCAACAGCCGCCCATACAAGCACGTACCCGTATTGCTGCGCGCTGAAAACGGTATACGGGAATAACAGGAACGATTCTCCGCGCGGATCGATGACGCTCGCGATCCCGATAGCAACGACCGAGACAGAGGCGACCACTGCCGCTGCAATTGCATAGAGCATGAGTATCGACCGGAGCGCTGCCGATTTTCGATATCGTATCAATACAAAAATGAACATCGCCGAGAGCAGCGAGAGGAAAGCGATCGCCTGCCATTCCTTATAAACGTTAAAAAAGAGCGATATCCGCTGTGAAGAAAAGAACGATATCGCACTTGCGATGAACTGTCCTGCCAGGTTCGAGGTGTGCACTGACAGGACCGCTTCTGCATGCCCAAGGGACGGGCTGGAATGATCATGCGAAATGTATCGTCCTATCATATTCGGGTCAGCGAACACGATGAGGAAGCAGAGGAGCGCGAGCAGTGATCGCGGGATATGTCCCCATGCTCGTTCGGCGATAACCCGGTACAGCATGGCACCGGCGACGAGAATGACCGGAATGAACACCAACGCCGGATTGAAAAGGAAAAGCAGGGCCGCAGTCATGCAGGCGATGATCGACGATACAAAATAACCGCGCGCATACGTTCGTGTCAGTATCGAGTAGACGAAACTTATGACAATGCCGACGAATGCCAGTGCGCTTATGCGTGCTGTGCCTTCGAGATAGGGGTGAGTGATATGATACCCATGGGGCAGAAGAAAAAAGAACAGCACGGCAATGAAAAACATCCGAACGAATTGACGGGGCTTGCTCATGCTGCTCTTGTCATTCATAAGAATATGAGCGCCTGTCATTTCGAACATGAGAAGCACGGCGATCACTGCCTGCACCATCGGCTGCATCGCGACGATGTTGCGCACATCGACACCGGAAAGCATATGCCATACGTAATTAAGAACGGCAAAGCCGGCTGGATATGCGAAATTCCTGTCCCCCCATTGGAATTGACCGAAGTACGGCAGCGTATGGAACCGGGATATCTGCTTCGCCCAGAATGCATGCTGGTTCGGATCGCTCGACATCATTACCAGCCGCGGCAATTCATAGAATGACAGGAGCAGTATCGTAATGAACAGGAAGAACAGCAATGACGAATATGCGCTCACATTGCTTTTCACGTGCTCCCGCAAGCGCCGGAACGAATTCTCCCTGTATTCGAATGCAGCCAGTACAGCAATGATCAGTATCACATCGGCTATCGTTATCGGAATGACGAACGGGATGAGCGCGTTCAAAAGCGAGCGGGCATATACGTAGAGTATCAGGAGCATCTGGGCTGATGCAATGCCATGTATCAAGGAAACCCGAAAACCGGAGAACCATATCGACGATATGCGAAATTGCATCAGTATGCCGAGAAACGCAAGCAGAACGATGGCACCGAGGAAGCGGAACGTAGAGGCGAATGCAATGAGGATGTGCGTCGGCAGGAATTGCAACCGATCGCCGTAGATCCCGAACAATATTTCATCCGGCAATGTGCCAGCGACGATACAAACAGCAATAGCCGCTGATAATCCAAGCAGGATGACAATGATCGAACGCCGCTTCATCGCATACCTAATTTGCATGCGAATGCATTATTGCAACGATCCGCTCGCTCGCCTTCCCGTCCCCGTACGGATTTATCGAGCTTGCCATTCTGTCATATGCTGCGCGGTCATTGAGGAGCGTTGTGCACTCACTCACTATCTTCTTTCGATCAGTGCCGACGAGCTTCGCCGTGCCCGCTTCCACGCCTTCCATCCGTTCAGTGACATCGCGCATGACGAGCACCGGTTTCCCGAGCGACGGTGCCTCTTCCTGTATACCGCCGGAGTCGGTGATGACAAGGCATGAACGGTCCATGAGCCAGATGAGATGCGGATAATCAAGCGGTTCTATGAGATGTATGTTCTGAATGCCGGCGAGAATGCGATTGACCGGTTCTCGTACATTGGGGTTCAAATGTACCGGATACACGATGGCGATATCGGGGAACCGTTCAGCGATATCCTTGGTCGCGTTACAGAGGTCCTCGAACGGCGCACCAAAACTTTCGCGGCGATGTCCGGTAAGGAGTATCACTCGCTGCGTATCATTGAGGAAATCGAAACGCTTCGCGTATTTCCCCTTCCCCTGCTTCTTGATCAGCTCAAGCCCGAGAAAAAGCGCATCGATGACCGTGTTCTGGACCACATGCACGTTCTCGGTTATCCCCTCGCGGGCCAGATTGACCTTTGCCTGTTCTGTGGGTGCAAAATGATAAGTCGAAAGATGCCCGGCAAGGATACGATTCCCCTCTTCCGGGAACGGCGAATACATATTCCCGCTCCGCAGACCGGCCTCGACGTGGCACACCTTCACTTTCCGGTAGTATCCTGCGAGCGCACCCACGAATGCAGTGGTCGTATCACCCTGGACAAAGATATGGTCAGGAAGCCACTCATCAAGTACGCGGGCAAGACCGGCAAGCGCCTTTGCTGTGATATCAAAAAGTGTTTGATCGGGCTTCATGAGATCGAGGTCAAAATCCGGTCTTATATCGAAGAAATTCAAGACCTGATCGAGCATTTCGCGGTGCTGTGCGGTCACGCAGACCTTGGTTTCAAAGCGATCGGGATGCGCGAGGAATGCCCTGATGAGCGGCGCCATTTTTATCGCTTCGGGACGTGTGCCGAAAACGAACAGGATCTTTTTTGACTCCGCAATCATTACTGCCGACGACACGGTACGAGCAGGATTCATATGCTGCTCGCGGGATTATTCTTTGATCCTGCCATCTTTTTTGAGCTTCCTGTACTCGTCGATCGTTCTTGTAATACCCTCTTCTAACGAGATCGCGGGGGCGAATCCGAGCCCTGTCATGCGGCTTGTGTCGAGACATTTCCGGGGCATACCGTCCGGCTTTGAGGTATCCCATTCGATCTTCCCTTTGAACCCGGTGAGCCGCTTCATCTTCTCTGCCAGCTCTCGTATGGTCACATCGCTTCCCCATCCGGTGTTCAGGAACGTGTCGCCGTCATACGAACGCATGACGAATAACGCCGCACGTGCGCAGTCGTCAACATGCATGAATTCCCTTCGCGCATTCCCCGATCCCCAGACGGTCACGGAACCGCTGTTCTGGTCGCAAGCGTCTACGAATTTCCTGACGAGCGCCGACAGCACATGCGAATGCTCAAGATCATAACTGTCATTCGTTCCGTAAAGGTTGCACGGCATGAGCGCAACACCTTTGAACGCGTATTCACGCCGGTAATACTCAACAAGTTTGAGCCCGGCAATCTTCGCGAGCGCGTATCCTTCATTCGTCGGCTCAAGCCGTCCGGTCAGAAGATACTCCTCCTTTATGGGCTGAGGACATTCGCGGGGGTATATGCATGAACTCCCGAGGAAGCAGAGCTTTTTGGCCCCGATATCGTAGGAAGATCTGATGATATTGTTCTGTATCATGAGATTGTTGTAAAGGAATTCAACGGGGTATCGTGAATTGGCGATGATTCCCCCGACGGTCGCCGCGGCAAGAAACACATGGTCAGGTGTTTCCTCTTGAAAGAAATTTTTTACCGCAGCAGTGTCCGTCAGATCGAGCGCTGCATGCGTACGCACGATTATGTTCGATGCTCCTTCCTTCCGAAGAAGACGGACGATGGCGGACCCCACCATGCCTGAATGACCGGCTACATATATCTTCGCGTTCATATCCATACCGTTTTCCCGATCAGACGAATTTTATCTTGTTCATTGCAAAAAGCACCATTCTGAAGAGGAGCAGGCCGTGACGGAAGCGTGATATGTTGGTGCTCCCGTAGGTCCGCGCCTGATATCGAATGGGGACTTCCACGATCTTAAGGTTGAGTTTTGATGCGCCGAATATGAGATCGAAGTCGCCGAATGGGTCAAAGTCGCCGAAATAGGATCGGTTCGCGACGAGTGCATCCCAGTTCTTCTTTGAAAGGACCTTTGTTCCGCACAGTGTATCCTTCATGCGCTGGCCAAGGAGCCAGGTGAACATCACGGAAAAGAATTTATTCGCAAGCATGTTGAGAAAGCGCATCGCCTCTTTTTCCATCGGGTACACGAGGCGTGTCCCGTTGATGTATTCGCCCCTTCCGTTCGCGATCGCTTCATAGAACTTCGGAAGGTCCTCCGGCGGCACGGTGAGATCGGCATCGAGTATCATGAGAATATCGCCTTTCGCCAGCGCGAATCCCTTGCGCACGGCATCGCCCTTGCCTTTGCCGTCCTGCACAGCGAACGATATGTTGCGGCGTTTGTGCTTTTTCGCGACACGCTCGATCTCCGCGAGCGTACCATCTCTGGAATGCCCCTCGATAAAAATGATCTCAGTGCGCGAGCCCATGTCCGGTGTCCGTATCACGGCGTTCTCAATGTTCCCTTTCTCGTTCCGCGCAGGGATAATGACGCTGACCGACGGTTTCTTTCGATCGGCGCCGGTCATCCGCGCGATGAGATATCCCGTTATGCATAATCGGTTGAATCCGGGCAGGTATGCGAGGAAACGATTCGCGAACCACGACACGAGCGGGAAGAATTTCGGAATAAGGAAACGCCGCCCCTTCTTCACCACATCGTACCCTTCAAGATACAGGATATTCTGGATGTCTTCGAGGTTAAGCCAGTTCAACCGCGGCGGAGACATCTTTAGGTGAAGGAATTCGGCAAATTGCAGTACGGGCTGCCAGATGAAATTGTGATAGGTGATGATGATACGTGTCGAATCGGTGCACGCCGAGCGGAGCGCACGCATGGTCTTCTGTACATCCTCAAGATAGCCGATGGTGTCAGAAATGATGATATAGTCGAACGATTCCCGGGACGACAATTCCTCGGCATCAAGCTCCATGAAGCGCAAATGTGGATACTTCTTCTTCGCGATACGTATCATGCCCGGAGAAATATCCACACCGACACCGTACGAAGGCTTGACAGCGTCGAGTATCTGCCCGGTCCCGCAGCCGATCTCAAGCACCCTGCTGCCTTCCGGTATCGAATAGCGGAGAAAACGGATAAGGTCCCGGTAATAATAACGGTTCCGCTTCTCCCACCGCTCGCGGCCCGATGAAAGCATGTCCATACGGCGGATCATCTGCTTTTTTAATTCGCTTCTCAGTTTCATGCGAGATGTACTATATCGCATGGAATGGAAAATGTCCATATTCCCTGATAGTGTAGTCTAGCCGCGAATGCGTTCAATTATCGGATAATGTTGCGTATCCGCTGCGCAAAAAGGATGACACACTTGACGATCGCGGTCATAGATCGTAACGGTGCAGCGAAGGCTTTTTTGCGAAGCGTATACACTATACCGTATATGCCGGTCGGGGCGGGGATCGATGACTCAGCGATCGTATCGAGCATCGATATGAATATATGATCGAACTTCTGCTGCGGTCTCTTTTTCCTGCGATAAAGATCTTCCAGAATGTCGATCGTATCGTCCCACTTCATCTGGGATGCAGTCTTACTGCCGTTCGATCTGAGCTTCTCAAGGAGATCGCGGTCGTCGATAAGCCGCTTGATCTGCCTGCGGGCCGCTGCACTGTCACCAAGTGCAACGGTAAGCGCATTATACCCGTCGACGATATACTCATCATACCCGGTCACCCGCGTCGTCACCGCTGTCCCGCCGCATGCCATCATCTCGAGCGGCGGTCCGAAAAATCCTTCCACCGTGCTCATCTTAAGCAGAACATCGCAGGATGAATAGATACGGTTCATGTGGTAAAACGGCACCCGTTCAAAGAACCGGTCATAGCGATGCCAGAACCGCGGTAATCCCGATGAACTTACATACCATACCTCGACCGGAAGACCGTTCACAGCGCGGAACGAATCATCCACGCCTTTGTAGGGTACCGTACATGGCCCTTCGATGAGAACGCGAAGTCGTTTGCCGCGTGGTGCGAGCGGCGCAACAGGATGCATGATCTTTTCATTGAGCGCATTCGGCGCATAGACCGCTTTCTGCCGATACGCATCCTTAAGCCAGGTGCGTATCCATTTCGCTTCGGTAAGGTATTCATACGGCAGCCGATAACTGTATGCTGCAAGCCTTGACGGAAGCGACTGCGGCGGGGAAAAACGGCTTTCATCGCTCTGGACAAAATAAACATACCTGCGCGCACGAAGCGAAAGACGATGTATCGAATACGCCGTCTGCCACCCCGTTGCAACGAGCACATCGGTGCTTTTCGGGTATCGCCCGCTCCAGTGATACACGGGGACTTTATTGCCGCTGAACCAATCGAGGTTCCCCTGTGCACCCATGTTGATGATGAAGGTCTCAATGCCGCGTGCGCGGAGCCTGTTGGCATGCTCAAGCACGACAATAACGCCGCCGGTAATGCTTACCGTCGGCACTGCATAACAGACTGTCACCTGCATACTGCTCAATTCTTTGCCGTTCTTCGATAAAGAACGATACGCGGCCCGAAAGAGAGTTCGTACCGCTTTTCAAACCGATAGGGGATTTCGCCGTTATCCGCCGCGCGTCTCACTGTCGCATTCATCGCGTTGAGGAACGGAGTAAGATCGCCCGAGTTGTCAAGGAAGAGGATGAAGGACGGTTTGAATTCGTTTATTCGCCGGAACGTGTTCGCCGCGTTCTTCTCGCCGTAGCCAAGCGATGTGAAATAGATCGGGCTGTCGTACTGACGGGATGCTGCGTAATACGATAGCGTATTCGCGCTCACGGCGATATGCTCGACAGCAACGATGACATAGGGAGAAGCGTTCTGCATGCGCTGTGCCCCGCGATATACATGCTCGACCACATCCCGAATATGCCAATCCCGCCGATCGGGAGTGTGAAGATAAAAAGCGTTGTAGTACTGCGGGATAAAGAACGACTTACGGACAAGGTCTACTGCCGGCAGGGTAAGAACAAGCGCTGCGACAGCAAGGAAGAACACATGATGCATGCGCGGCAGGAACGCCGTAAATCCGGCACCGATAAGAATGGCGAATGCCGGCATGAGCGGCACTACATAGCGGATCTCCTTATTCCTGCCCGACATGAATACAATGTCCGTTACAAGCCACAGAAGAAGGAGCGCCACGCCGGCAAGCGGCACGGCATCCTTCTTCTTTCGCCGGAGAATGATGGCCGCGCTGAGCGCAATAACAGCGAGCAAGCCGAGAACAACGTAGTAATAAGAGATGACGTATGCTCCGATCGTCGTGAAATAGGCCGCGAGCGTACTGAGCGCAAATACCTTTTCGCTTCCGTAGTCATTGGCGACCACACCGTAGCTTGTTGAGAACGTATAGGGGAACGTAGTCTTGAAATTCCGTACATACCATACGGCGGCGATACAAAAGGAAATGGCGCCTATCTTGACCATCTCAATGATGAATGCGCGGTCTATGAATTTCTTCTCCCCTCGCCATCGCGATACAAGCGCCCACAGACAGGGCAGGCCTACATACAGCGGAAAGGTTATTTTTGTCAGCATCCCGAGCCCGAAGAGAATACCGAGCGCGGTGTTGTATCCCCGTTTTGTGAAATTATCGCTCCTGATGAGAAAGAGCACGAAGAGCGACACCATTGCTGCAAGCGCGTATTCCATGAAGAACTGTCTGCTCAGCGCGTACACCATCGGCATTGTCTGAATGACGAGCGCGGCGATGAAACCAGCGCGTTCGCCGAAATAATGTTCGCCGATACGGAACACCGAATGCGTAAGGATGAGCATGAACATGAAATTGACGCACATCGCGGCGAGCTGATGATTGCCGAATATAAGATAGAACGGCAATGGCAGCGCCGTGAGAAGCGGGGCTTTGATGCCGCCTAAGGCCTTTGTGAATGCGATAAAACACCCGAATATGCCGTCCTTGACAAGCGCGCTGTAAAGACGCTGCGAGGTTTCCAAATACCATGCCTGATCGAACGGCGGCGGTGTCATGTCCGCACGTAACCAGACAAAATTTATAATTATCAATATCCCTGTCACTGCAAGCGATAACCAGTAATATGGAGCTGCTGAAAGACGCTCATATGCGATTGCAATGATCGACTCGCGTTTTTTGGGCATCGCTATGCTCCTCATGATAATCTTCGTAATATCGGGCACTGTACTGAAAGATTATATCCGAAGCGAGGGAAATATTCTACTATCGCAGAGGCGATCAATTGCCTTGTTCTTATTTCTTCCCAGATGTCGAAACTTCAATACCATTGCTTCCGGCATATACAAAATTGCTTTGAGAAAGCCGAGCAAGATCAATTTGTCCGATATTGACAGCCGTTCCATATTGCTTAAAACAGCTCAGGTCCGCGAACGCAGCAGTGATATCGACCACCCCAGGCGAGAGCGATATCGTCTTCCGGAACACCGCACATTTTCCGCTCGGGAAGAGCGGCGTTATGATATCCGGGAATCCTGCGGCGCTTATCGTTATCGGCTTGGCAGTTTTTGCTCCATACGTTCCGTTCACCGAAAGAAGACAATGCTTCGGGATCGGCCGCTTTATATCAATGAGCACATCGATGTCATAATTGGTGGGCCGGTTCATACGTACGATGCAGCCGGCAAGCGATATCTCATCACTTATAGGACGCGACGTTCCGAAAGCGGCGCGCGCGATCCGGTATCGTTCATTCCCGGATGACACAGCGATAGCTGCGAAGAACGAAACTGAAAGGACAACGAGGAGCATCACAGCGGCGGCTATCTGCTTCGGTCGGTTGAACCATACGCCAATGCGCTTCCCCCATGAAAAGCGGTCATGAATGATATTCCATGCGAAGCGAGCTATAAAAAGCACGGTGCAGATGAAGAGAAGCACCGCAACGCGCCGTTCGACAAGCGGTTCAATCGGGTTCGGCGGTATCACCGAAAGCGGGAGATGCGCGATGAGCGAATACGGGATACGTGCGACGGTCTCGTTATAGATAGGCGCCATCACCAGAAGTGCCGCGAAATAGAGAACAAGCCAGCGGCGATAGGGTGTCCCTTTCGGCAATTCCATGAAATAGAACGGCAGAAGGAAGAAGAACACGAGCAATACGAGCTTATAATTGAACGACCAGTTCGCAAGAAGGTTCATAATAACGGTAAGCACGGCCAATTCTATGACTACATGCTTGTCCCGTTCTTTCGTGAACCACATGCTCACCGTATATCCTGCGACAAGGGCTATGGATAAGAGACGCGTGATGAGCAGTGCTGCATCAAAGTTTCCGTTCTGAAATCCGAGGACGAGATAGAGCAGCGCATGGTCCACTTCCTGACCCATATATGTTCCCGTGTTCACGGAAAGCATCATCGATGCCCACGCGATCCAGTTCTGCGGGCCTGTTACAATGACGACCACGATGCCGATGAGCGCTGCGTAGAGCATCGTTCTCCAGTCGCGGCGGACAAGGAAGATGAGCACGAATATCGCCGGGGTGAGCTTGAAACCGGCGGCGAGGACGAAAAAGACCGCAGCGAGGACACGGTTCTTTCGTATGAAATAGCTGTAAAGGAATATGCTCACGAAGAGGAGCGTCATCGTATCCGTCTGCCCGCGCTCGATATGGAAATAAAAGAACGATGCCGAAGCATTGAGCGCCGTGAGGAACACTGCCGCCATTATCTTTCGGCGCACGAACTGCACCGCAAAGAAAATACCCGTAAGCGTGCACAATACACTGAGCACATGCCATATCTCGCGGCTCAACGCGAACGAGAACGGGAGCGTGATGGGGATGTAGAGGATCGGATGCAGCGGCGGGTAGGACAGATGCCCTTCGCTGTATATTCGTGCGAACGCCGGGCTGTAGGGCGATACCCCCTTGACGAAGCGATGCAGATAATCGTAGGTCACCTGAAAATCGATATTGCGCGGCGAGAGCGGTATCCAGTCCAGGTATTTCCACGGCACATCGACGAAACGCGATATGATATGCGGGATGGCAGCATAGAAAATAATGGCGAAGAAAGCGGCGAACGCCAGAAAGGTCATCAACCGCTTGTCATTGATCGCATTGCGGAAAGCGCGCACGAACATCATCTCTTGTGCACCGGCTGTAGCGCATTCGTATGGATCGCCCCAAGATCGATACGGCCGAGCGGAGCTTCCGTACCGAATCGATTGCCTGAGCTCAGATCGAAAAACCCGACGATTACGTTCTGCACGCACGGAGTGAGCTGCACCGTTTTCCTGATCACGGTATACCGTCCCCTCGGCCAGAACATCGTCACCGCATCGGGATAGAAATTCATGCCCTGCACATTGCCGCTGCCGTCCGCCCAGCGCCCGTGTAAGAATATCGCCCAATGACGCCGCATCGGTCTTGTTAATCGATAGATGATCTCAAATTCATAATTGATGCCATGCATGCGCTGCACGGTATATCCGCATACAGCAACACCATCCGCAATGCTCTTTTCGACACCGAAAGCGGCTATTGCCGTTCGGTACCGCTGTGCTTCATCTTTATATCGGAGAGCGAAGTGCACAGCACCGGCAACGATAGCACACGCAAATATAGCGATGCCGGAGATCAGTGCAGGCCGCTTCAATCGTTCTATCCACGCACCAAGACCGCGTTCGCGCAGGAGCGATGCGCCGGCTAGCACGATCATATAGAGAACGAGAAGCACAAGAACGATCGCAACGCGGCGCTCAACGATGGTCTGCAGCGGGTTCGGCAGCATGAACTGCAGCGGCGTGATAAGGGCGATGAACGAATAGGGGAGACGTGCGTATGTCTCGTTGTACAATGGGGTGATGAGCAGAAAACAGAGAAAGAGGAATCCATAGTGATATTTGCTCGAGCGCTCACCGATATCCTCGGTCTGTAAGACATGGAACGGGAGCAGGAAAAGAAAGGCAAGCGTTATCAATTTATAATTTGCAGCCCATGGCGGCATCATATCGACGATGACCGAGATGACGGCTATCTCCAGGAGTGCAGTCGCCCGCTTGTCCTTTTTCAGGGCAGTAAGGGCTATAATGACCGCGAAAAGCAGGAGGGGTATGCCTTTTGCGGCAAGCCCTGCAAGGCCGGGAGCGCTGCTCAAAAGACCGTTCATGAGATAGGTGAATGAATGATCGACCTCATGGCCGATCTGAATGCCGCTCGTGAATGAAATGAGGCTTGTTCCCCATGCGACCCAATTCTGCCAGCCGGTGGCGAATACGATAATGAAGAAAAAGAGTGCAGACCACAGAATGACTTTTATATCCTTTCGGACAAGAAAGAAAACGATGAACACCGCCGGGAAAAGTTTTACACATGCCGCGAGCGTAAAGAACAGGGCCGTGAGTATCGTGTTCTTGCGTACCAGATAGCAGTAGAGGAACACCGATGTCAGGAACAGGATGAGCACATCTGTCTGCCCGCGTTCAAGGGTGAATTGCATGAACGTCGATGATAGATAAAGAAAAACGAGGAATACGAACGCCAGCCAGCGATGGGCGACGATGCGTGATGCGAACCACAGGGAAAGGACCGTGAGGAGGACGATGATCACCCGCCATGCTGCATAGCTCGATGAGAACGTGAACGGCATGACGATCGGCACGAAGATGAGCGCATGGAGCGGCGGATAGGAAAGATGCCCCTCGGAATATATCTTTGTGAACGCCTTGTCGTATATCGTTGTCCCTGAAAGGTAGCGGTGCAGATAATCATAGGTCACCTGATAATCACCGCCGGGGGTGCTCATGGGGAACCAGTCGAGCGATCTATATGCCTTTCCGACGAACGGCGAGAACGCGAGCGGGAACAGAAGTGCTATGATGAAGATCGCCGCGAAGAAGATAAGGGATGCACGCATCTTCCCATTTTCCCGTATGGTCCGTATCGCTCCGGCAAGGAGGGTGCTCATCGTTATTTCGCCTTTGCTTTTCGGATCTCAAAAAAGATGAGACCGCAATCGCAGTCATGCCGGCGCATATCATTTTCAGCCGTCCGTTTGAAAAGCCATGTAAGCGGCACCGCCGTAAGCCGCCGCAGCACTGGAACGAAGAACCATCGTTTGAATATCCTCCTCGAAAGAAATGAACAGATACTGAGCGGCGCAAGCATGTCATTGAGCAGACATATCGCTTTCGAATTATATTCCCGTGTGTCGGCGACTTTAAAGCCGTTCCGTTTGAAAAGCTTTTCCCATCCGGCAGCGTTATAAAAGTGATGATGCTGCCAGAAACGATTGAAAAAGCGGCGATACTTCTCGGCAAGTCCGCGCAGCCGCAGTGCTGAAAGCAAGACATATACCATGCTGTAACGATCGAACATGTCCGTCGGCACGGTGATATACATCCGTCCCCCCGGGGCGAGCAGTCGATTGCATTCCTTCAGCACCCCATCGAGATCGGGAATATGTTCGAGAACACTGTTCGTGAAGATGGTCTTGAAATACCCTTTTGGTTTCGGTACTTTATTCCCAAAACAATGTATATATTCGCGATAGGTGCCGAAACGCTTTGCCCGTGCAAGTTCCACGGCATTCGGATCGATGCCGACATCGATCGTCTCGTCGAAAAGAATATGCGAGAATATCCCGTCGCCGCAGCCGATATCAAGTATTGGCCGGGAAAAATCCTTCTCTCTGAGAATGGCACACTCGAACGAACGCTCAATGACAAGCGGCAATGGAGCCTCGCAGAGGTAGCGATAGAATAGCCGCTGCTTGTTCTTGAATACCATGCTATTTCCTCAGGCCGATAAGTACATCGCAGATATGACCGATCTCTTTTTCCGTCAGCTGCGGAAATGACGGAAGGCTCAATACATGCGCTCCGATCTCCTCGCATATCGGCATAGGTTGCGCTTGATAAAGCGGTAACACGCTGAACGGATAGAATCCTGGTCTCGTTTCAATGTCGGCCGCAAGCAGCGCCTCGATTATCTCGTCACGTGTCCGCTGGAATACTGCCTCATTGACCCTGAGCGCGACAGCCCATATGACCGGATCAACATCGTCCCGGATCGCCTGCAGAATAATGCCGGACTGGTTCGTAAGCCGTTCGCGGTACCACTCATACATCTGTTTCTTTTTCTCTATAATGGTCTTTGCCCGCGCGAGCTGCCCGCAGCCTACCGCCGCCTGCATGTTCGTCACCCGGAAATTGAAACCGACGACATCATGCCAGTAGCGTTTGCCCTTGCGCATCCCATGGTCACGTATCACCCGCATACGTTCATGGACCGCTTTGTCCCGTGAGATCACGAAACCGCCCTCGCCCATGGTGATCGTTTTCGTCGCCTGAAAGCTGAAACAGCCGATATCCCCGATCGTTCCGGCATAACGCCCTTTGTATTTCGAGAATGCCGCTTCAGCATTGTCTTCGATGACAAAAAGCTTGTGCTTCGCTGCGATTTCCATTATCGCATCCATATCACACACATTGCCGTACAGGTGAACAGGGATTATCGCCTTAGTCCGCGGTGTGATCGCACGCTCTATCCGTGTAGGATCGATGCACCAAGTCTCAGGATCAACCTCGACGAATAGCGGTTTCGCCCCGACGGCAATGGCCATATTCCCCGCGGCTACGAAAGTAAATCCCGGAACAATGACCTCGTCTCCCGGCCCGACACCGGCACCGAGCAGTGCAAGCTGAAGCGCCGTTGTACCGTTCGATGTAGTAATGCCGTACGAAGCACCGTGCCAGGTAAGGAATTCATTTTCGAATTGCTCAACGAACGGGCCATGGGATATCCACGTCGAATCGAGCGCTTGTGCAAGGTACTTTTTTTCCTTTTCGAAAAAAAGCGGTTTTGCCCATGGGATCATGCTCATGCTATGCTCTCCTGCCGATAGTGTTCGTATACACGTTCCACACGACACCGTACAGCGTGAACGACTTCGCAAGCGTCATGCCGAGCTTGCGGTAAAAATGGTTCGATCGCTCCATCTCGTTATGCACGGTCACCTTATAGGTCGCAACGCCCCGGCGCTTGAACTCCTCGTCCATCACCGATACCAGCCCGGCGCCTATGCCTTTCGAACGTATCGCTCCGTCGACCGCGATCACCACGAGCTCGGGCTTTATCTCCTCGCCCTCTTTTTCCGAATAGAAAAGCGTTTCCACAAGTTTTCCGATGACCGAAGGATTTCGTACTACACCAAGAAGGATATGCGGCAGGAACCGATACCATCGCCGCACGATCGTCGGGATCATTTTCGTACTGTCAAAACATCCGAGAAGGAAACCAGCAAGCGTCGTTCCCTCATGCGCCGCAGCAATGAACGCATTCCCGTCCTTAAGCAATGCCGTATACAGTTCGCGCAGAAATCCTTTCCCGAAGAACGTAATGAAACTCCGATATGACAGCGCGTCATAGTGCAGCTTCGCCGACTGTGCTACGAACCCGCTTGCGGTGTCGTATATGATTTCATATTCCATAGGTCATTCTGCCTTTCGGTACAGCGGATTCATTGTTCGCGGGGAAATATCCCGAATGCAAGCTTCAATGTTTCAGCGGTGTACTGGATGAGCGTTTTCAGGAATCTGCTGTTCCCGGTGCCGGATTTTCTCCTTCCATTGACCGCAGGGAATTGAAGTATGCTCGCGCCCTCTTCCTGCAGATAATACATGAGACGTATGCAGTAATCCCCGTATCCCCAAAAAACGCGCCCATACGGAATACGTTCGATCACCTTCTTTTTGATCGCCCAGTACCCGTATAAGCTGTCGGTAACGAATTTTCTCGTAACAAGACGTACAAAAATATTGAAAAACCAGCTCGCGACATGCCGGAAACGGCTCTCCATCTTTCCGCCGTAGACGAACCGCGAGGCGGAAACGCAGTCATAATGCTCGAGGTTCATCACCATATGCGGTATGTATCCGGGATCATGATTGAAATCGCTGTCCATTGCGATGAAGATATTCCCGCGTGCGGCTTCAAGCCCGGTCCGAATGGATCTTGCCAGGCTCGGGTCGCGCGGACGGCAGATGGCCTTCACATACGGCAGCCGTTTACTTGTCACAAGGGCGTAGGTCCCATCAGGACTATTATCATCGACCACGATGATCTCGTGCCGGCAGAACGAGAGCTCATGGTGGATCGCCGAGATCAGGGGGAGGATGTTCCCTCGTTCATTATAGCAGGGTACTATCACTGAGACGAATGTGTTCTTCATTCCGCCTCACACCACTTCAATGCGCGGAAGCGGAAATACGAATTTACCGCCTGCTGCGCGGTATGCTGATTCCTTGGCGAGTATATGGTCGCGAAAATGCCATGGCAGCACCATGAAATATTCCGGCTTCATGGCTCGGGCTTCTTTCTCAGAGATGATGGGGATCGCGGTCCCGGGTGTGAATGTACCGAATTTATCCTCATTGACCTCGGCGATGCAGGCTAGATCGCTTGCATTGATGTTACAATACTGAAGCATGACATTCCCTTTCGTCGATGCCCCGTATCCGAATATCTTCTTGCCACTTTTCTTCACGCCATCAAGGAACACGCGCATGTCCTCTCGGTGCTGCACTATCCGTGCGCAGAACGCGTCATACGGGGTGCACGTGGAAAGCCCGCGCTTCTTTTCATCCGCTTCAACGGCGGCGATCGCTGTTGCATTCTCACGGTGCGGCGAGTTCTTTTTTGCCGCCATTACCGAAAAACTTCCGCCGTTCACCGCATTGAATTCGACATCGAGTATCTTCATGCCGGCCTTTGCCGCCATCCATTGTATCTGCTTCAGTGCATAATATTCCAAGTGTTCATGGCAGATGGTATCGTATGAATTCGTGTCGAGCATTGTGGGCATATAGCTCTGCTCGAATAACCACACACCGTCATCCGCAAGATTGTCACGGATGCTTTCTACGAAGACAAGGGGCGATTCAAGATCATAGAACATCGAGATGGATGTGATGATCTTCGCCTTGCGCCCATGATACGCGTCTTTGAACCGCGGCGAAGGAAAAAAATCGGGTATGAGCTTGATATGCGCCGGATAATGATCTTTGAACTTTGCGCCCGTGGGGTCAACGCCGACGAGATCGGCCCCTCCCTTCGGATACGCTTGAAGGAGCGTGCTGTCATTGCTCCCCACATCGACGACAAGGTCCCCCGGGTAGACGGGAACGATGGACAGTATCTTTTTGACCTTCGCGTGCAGATGATCGACCATCGACCGATTAAGCCCCGAGCGATACCCGTAATTCTGGCCGTACAGTTTATCAAGCTGATAATTATGCTTTAGCTGAAGGAGCCCGCATGCGCCGTTCTTTTGTTCGTCGCACTTGACGATGGCAAGCGGCCCGCGCTCGACCGACTCCCCCTGTTTCGGGAATACCCCGGTGAGGTATTGCTCTCCGAGATCCACGACGGGGATCAGTGCTTCATTCCCGCAGATCCTGCATTGTGTGATGGCTTTATAGATCATATCAAATTCATCGCCTTAGCCTGAAATAAGTCAATCACTGAAGCCATATAATATATCAATTGATTGAATTATCAACCACGACCCATTCGACGATATCCATGGTGTTTCAAGCAGCGGGCAATGACAGTGAATGCCGTCACCGGATCTACTCATGCTCCAGGTCGTACTGTACCATCATGCTGACCAATTCCTCGAATGTGACCTTCGGGACCCATCCGAGCTTCTGTTTCGCCTTTGCCGGATCGCCGAGAAGGAGATCCACCTCGGTAGGCCGGAAATATCTCGGGTCTATTTCGATGACCGGCTTCCCGGAATTCGTATCGATCGCTTTCTCATTCACTCCGTCGCCTCTCCACGCGATCTCCATCCCTGCTGCGCGGAACGCCTTCTCGCAGAACTCGCGCACGGTGTGTGTTTCCCCGGTTGCAAGGACAAAGTCGTCGGGGGTATCCTGCTGCAGCATAAGCCACATACCTTCGATGAAATCTTTCGCATAGCCCCAGTCCCGCTTTGCATCGAGATTGCCGAGGAATATCTTATCTTGTTTACCCTTCTTGATACGTGCGACCGCGGTCGTTATTTTCCTCGTAACGAACGTCTTACCGCGCCGGGGGGATTCGTGATTGAACAGTATGCCGTTACAGGCGTACATATTGTATGCCTCGCGGTAATTCACCGTTACCCAGTAGGCATAAAGCTTTGCCACCGCATACGGAGAACGGGGATAGAACGGTGTCGTCTCTTTCTGCGGAGTTTCCTGCACCTTGCCGTAAAGCTCGGATGTGGATGCCTGATAGAATTTCGTCTTTATGCCGACCTCTTTTATCGCGTCCAGAAGCCGTAATGTCCCGACAGCATCGACCTCGGCCGTGTATTCAGGCACTTCGAAGGAAACCTGCACATGGGACTGTGCGCCGAGATTATATATCTCATTTGGCTCGACCTTCTCTATGATCCGGTTCAAATTGCTCGAATCGGTCAGGTCTCCGTAATGAAGCTTCATCACTACATTCTTATTATGCGGGTCCCGGTACAGATGCTCTATCCGTTCAGTGTTGAATACCGATGCACGGCGGACTATGCCGTGAACCTCATAGCCCTTTTCGATGAGAAGTTCCGCGAGATATGAGCCGTCCTGCCCCGTTATTCCGGTTATAAGTGCTTTCTTCATTGCAGCTCCTTCGGCATCATATTATAAGTAAATGTGTACTGTGTCAATTGGAACGGGATTTTGATGTGATGATCCGTTCGAATACTGCCCTGTACGAGGAAAGCATGGTGCGGACATCAAGCTCGGATACCGCCAGCGCTCTTGCGCATGCACGCATCAAAGTGCGCCGATCCGCATCGTTCATGATGGAGCGTATCGCATTGATGAAACCATTTGTGTCTTCTGCATCGCAGAGAATGCCGTTCTCACCGTCATGGATCATTTCCGGTACACCGCCAATGCGCGATGCGACGACGGGAACCCCCATGGAGAGCGCTTCAAGCACGATATTCGGTCTGCCGTCTATACGCGATGGAAGCACCAATATATCGGTGACTGCAAGTGCGCTTTTTACATCGATGAACCCGGGCAGATGCAGCCGATTATGCAGGCCATATTTCTCTCTCAGCGCTGCGATATGATCTGCGAGCGGGCCTTCGCCGCCCATGAGGAATGCGTATTCCGCTTCTTTCGAAAGGCTCCGCGCGATCGTGACGAATTGATCAGGGGCTTTCTCTTCTGAAAATCGCCCTAAGAATGAGATGACGAATTTATCCTTCAGGTAGGGGAACTTCGTTGCGATGACATTCGCTCGATCGAACAAAGCCGGGGAAAACGAATCGGCATCAACGCCATTGGGAATAAGGAGCACCTTCTCTTTGGTCTCATGATACCGTTCAAGGAGCGTTCGCTCTATCGTCCTGTTCTCAACGATGTTTATATCGATCAGATGAGAGTATTTCCGGTTGTTCGTTATATGTCCGTAGTCATTGTAGAGCTGGTCGACAATGGCGATATCGGGGAAGCGCGTTCTGATCTCGGGAAGGATATGATACATGAACTCGCACCCAACGATATAGATCACTTTGATCTGCCGTGTCTCAAGGAGGTACAGCACGAAATCCCGCCACATCTCCTCGTGCGCAAGCAGTGTATGAAGGTCATAGATCGCGCGGGTTATCGTCTTGTAAGAACCGCTCGTATCGGTACAGCCGGGTTCGATCGGTTGAGTGGTGATGATAGTAAGCCCAAACCCGTTCGACGAAAGATGCTCTGCGATCGTATGGAGAACGGTATCTGCACCGCCTTTGACGCAGTAGGGAAGCGCGAACAATATTCCCCGTGTGCCGGTGCTCGGCGGCTTATTCGCCGCCGTGATATTCATATTGGGATTATGCACTCGGTACTGCGCGCGCTGCTTCCTCTGTATCGCATTTGCCAAGGAACGGTCGCTGAAAAGCATCCCATGATTCTCCTTGAGCATGCCGAAAACGATATCGTGCTTTTTCTGGGATTCATCGATCATCGATACGCCGTGCTTGCGGTAGAGAAAAAGGTCCTCGTCGATCTTCGCCCCCCGTGCACCTGCTTCGCATAACTTCAGCCAGAAGTCCCAATCCTCATACCCCATGACCATATGCTCATTATACCCGCCGACCGCCTCCCATACGCTGCGGCGAAATACCGATGCAACGGTCGCCGCATTCGCACGCATGAGGGTCTTTACCAGGAAACGGTCGCTTGTCCGCCAGACGGCATCATCGTCGCCGAACATTTTGAGGTTCGAATAGCATACATCAAGATGTTCGTACTCCATCTTCACGATGCATTTTTCAAGATAACTCGGCGCAAGGATGTCATCTGCGTCAAGGCAGCAGATATATTTTCCGGCAGCAGTTTTTATTCCGTTATTCCGGGCCGCCGGCAGTTTTTTATTCTGCTGATAGATGATCCTTGTTTTCGGACGGTCCAACCGCGAGAGCACATCACGGGTATGCGCATCGGTCGAACCGTCGTCGACGATAATGATCTCAAGATCCATCCACGTCTGGGCGAGAACGGAATCGACCGCCTCCTCGATGTACTTGCCGTAGTTGAAGCAGGGGATGATAACGCTCATCAATGGATGCGTTCTGTCCCAAGGCTCGCTCTCTGTTTCTTGTAAGGTTATTGCTTTGATCGCCTTATTGAACTGTTTCAACCCCCGCAGCACCACGACGCGGCGTGCAGTGCCTCGTGGGAAGAGCGATTTGCCCAAGCGCATCAGCGGGTGGGCGCTGGAACGGTTCGCGGCATCGTTCTTTCGTACCGATCGCATCGCATTCCAGATGTTTTCTGCGATCGCATACCGCAGACTCCCCTGCGGCGCCAGCACGCCTGCCATTTTCTTGATCACGTTCGCGAGCTTCCAGTATGGTGATGCATGTATCGCCGCGATCTCTTTCGCCATTGCCTGTGCATCGGCATACGTTGAATGGAACAGCCGGCTTGTCTGTTCATACAATTCCCAATCGATCGGCAATTCCTGCCCCATGGCGAAGAACCACCGCTTGTAATCATCCATTGTTAACCGCGCTGCCAGCCTGTCGTTCTGGGCGATGACGGCGAAGGCAGCGGCAAGACGCTTCTGCCATGTATGGTCGCTCTGCGCGCGTTCGTATCCGGCCTTCCGGATCCGCTCTCGCTCGCTTTCATGGGCGAGGTAGTATTTCACTTTTTCAATAAGATCGTCGGTTCCGCGGTAGCAGACGATCTCTGTGCCGATCTTAAAGAATTCCTCCAGGTCCTCCATGTATTCCACCATGTAGAACCCGCCGCTCATCGGTATCTCAAAATCCCTGAGCCGTATCTGCAGAATGCGCTGTGGAAGGCTCTGCGTCTCCCCGCAGGTTGAGAAACCGACGTTCACCTTTGAACGGCTGTATACTTTTACCATATCTTCATCAGAGAGCACGCCGCCATAAGCGGATGCCGGGATGATGTTCGAATGATGGTTCCATCCTGGACCGAATACCGTTACGTTGACCCCTGCCGACCTCATCGTTTGAATTATCGAAGGGCGATCGCCGTATGCCTGACCAACGAAGGAAACGTCCAAGTCCTTCGCGGCATTATAAGGTTTATAGATGGCGGGGTTTGCCGCTTCCTGACAATAGAGGGGATTAGCCCCGATGGCTATATAGTCTTTAATGCGGAATTTCTCCGGGAACAGGAACCAGTCATAATGCGGCGCTATCTCCCGGACGAGCCGGAGCTGGTACGAACTGTTGCAGAACCAGTTCACGGTCACTATGCCCATGGATTTTATCTCATCTACGACTTCAGGCGTTATGCACGCATCGTAGAAATAGCTGAAGAACATATCAAGCGGCTTTGCCGAATGAGCTGCCCGGATCTGCCGCAGAAGTTCTGCCGACAGCACTGGACGATTCTTTTCGATGAACGCCTTTTGCAGATGATGCGCGGTGTCAAGATGCGCGAACGTCGCTGTGAGATCATAGGCGAACTCGATCACATCATGCCCGAGATCCACGAGCGGAAGATAGAGATTGTTCCGCCAGACGTTCGACGCTATGCCGGGAATAGCGGTCGTATCGGAGGCGTAGAATATCCTCATGCAGGCTGCCTGTGCTCGCTCGTCATTACTTTTTCCCGGTACCGGCCGTGCCGCGTACATAGTAGATGGGCTTTTCCTGCGACTCATGATAGATTCGCATGAGTATCTCCGCGAGGAGTCCGGTGAGGAGCGTCTGGAAACCGATCACGAATATTATCGCGGTGAGCAGGAGGAGCGGTGAACGGACGAACGACGCATCGAAATAGAATTTGTGTACGAGAAGTCCCGCGAACGAGCATGTTCCGAGCACAAAGAATGCGGTTGCCAGTTTGCCGAAGAAGTATATCGGCTTCGTCGCATAATCGAGCAGATATTTCAATGTTATCAGGTCAAGAAGCACCTTGAATATCCGGTTCAGCCCGTACTTCGACACGCCGTATTTTCGGGCATGATGCGTCACCTCCACCTCATCGACGCGCCCTCCGATCATACTGGCATAGATGGCGATGAACCGGTGCATCTCCCCGTAGAGACGTACGCTCTTTATCACATCACGGCGGTACGCCTTCAGTGAACAGCCGAGATCATGTATCTTAAGGCCAGAAACCTTCTTGATGAGACGATTGGCCACCCAGGAGGGGAGATTACGCACGATGGCATTATCCTTCCTTTGCTTCCGCCAGCCGCTCACCACATCGGCGCCATCCTGTATCTTCCCAATGAGCTTTGGGATATCGTTCGGATCGTTCTGCAGATCGCTGTCCATGATAACGATGATGTCGCCCAACGCCCTGTCGATCCCTGCAGCTGTCGCTGCGCTCTGCCCGAAATTCCTGCGCAGGAAAACGCCTTTTACATGCTTGTTCTTTTCCGCAAGCGATGTTATCACCTTTGCCGACCCATCACTTGAACCGTCATCGATATAGATCACCTCATAGTGATAGTTATGCTTTTTCAGCACGCGCACTATGCTTTCGTTCAGTACGGGGAGCGATTCCTCCTCATTGTATACCGGCAGTACAATAGAGATCGTATCCATGGCAATACCTCCATCAGGCATGTTCTTTCTTCACAATACCGTTCGTTTATAAATATCTTCAATGTCGTCCTTGCGCTGGGCTACGATCAGGAAATTATACGAGAATAATGTCGGCCATATCGCAGCAAGGAATGAACTGAGAGAGTCGATAATGGATAATATCCAGTTCC
The DNA here is from genome assembly GCA_038043445.1 of Spirochaetota bacterium. Classification (NCBI taxonomy): domain Bacteria; kingdom Pseudomonadati; phylum Spirochaetota; species Spirochaetota bacterium. The sequence goes on along the minus strand of JBBTBY010000063.1, from coordinate 52,179 downwards.
CCCCTATCATGTCGACGATCGGCGGTCCAAAATGCGCCTTTCGCTTTATGATGAATCCATTTTGGGTCAATAATTTACAGAATGAATATCGAGTGAACAAACGCTTATGCGTCATATCCAGAATGCCGCGTTTCCCATAATTGAACATGCCGGCCATGTGCGAGAATCTGTTCACAAAATATCCGATATTCGCCGTACTTGCATAGAGATAGCCCCCCGGCTTCACTATGGTGAATATTTTCTTTATGCCGCTTTCAGGGGATTTCAGATGTTCTATCACATCGAGTGCCAGCACAAGATCGAATGCTTCTCTCTTCAATGCAGCATCAAATGGGCCGTCGAGATCAAGCGCTTTCGCCTTCGCCCTGCCGGCATGCTTCGGCATGTGAATATCCACAGCGGTCACGTGGCCGACCTTTTCTGCAAGTGCGGCGCTCAATACGCCGTCATTCGCGCCGAGATCCGCCAACGATGCATGCTTTGGGAGTTTTTCCCGCAGAATATACTGATGGAGCGAATTGTGAGCTTTCTTAAAATTATACGCGGATGTCTCGAAAAGCTTGAAATCGAAATTCGGTTCGTAAAAAAGCCCCCATTGCGTGAGCCGGTACTTTATCACTGACTTCGTACAGTTCATGGCATACTGCACGCCGTTCACATGACAGGTTTCGTCCCCGTAGAACGTCGGAATGGCTATCTCCTTCATATGCTGTTTCGTCGCGATCGCCTGTATCAATATCTCCGTGTCAAAATGAAAGTCATCGCTGTTCAATTCAAAGGGAACGGACCGCAGGAATTGTACTGCATACCCGCGGTATCCGGTGTGGAATTCCGACAGCCGTGTCTTAAGTATCGCATTCTCAAAAGCGGTCAACACCTGATTTCCCACCCATTTATACAACGGCATACCGCCCTTGAGGGCGTTTGTTTTCACCAGCATCCGAGACCCCAGCACGACCGAAACGCTCGTATCGGCGAATGCGTTCACCATATGAGGCAGATGTTCAGGCGCATACTGCCCGTCGCCATGGAGCAGTATTACCGCATCGAATTTTTTTCTCACGGCATACAGATAACCAAGCTTCTGATTCCCGCCGTATCCGCGATTGAACGGGGTGCGCATAACACGCAGATTTTTATACCCCAGTTCCGTTCCGGCACGCATGGCTTCCTGAAAGCTGGTATCACGCGAAGAATCATCGATGATATATATTTCAGCGAATTTATTCCTGAGGGCATCGGGTATCCGTGCCAGGACCCGTGCGATATACTTCTCGGCATTGTACATCACGATGAAGACCGCGATCTTTTTTTTCAAAAGCAATGCCGCAGCTTTCTCGATAGCGGCATTGTCCGGGGCGATAATCGTAGATCTCTTCGTCTTCACATCACACCATCTCAATTCTTATTGCTATAGATACGTTCATCGAGCAGTACCGGCGGTGCCGTGCTGAAGCGGTACAATGACACCTTATACGCATCCGCCGGCAGTACCTTCTTTAATATGATCGAATACGTCGTTACCGCCCCGCTGTCACGATGGGGCAGACTGATCGGTACGATCGCGGTCCTATCGATGAGAGAATAGACATTGATATCATTCGTCCGAAAAGGCACCGGTGCTGAAAAGACCCGAAAGCTCGCTCCTTTATCATGCGATTCACATAACAGAATACCCAGTTGCTCGCCCTTATTGCTTATGCACCCTGTTGTATCGATCGAAATGTGAAGAACGGGCAGGGTGTTCACTGTGGAGAAACTGCCAGCATGCAGGCGGGTATTCCTTGCGGAAGAGTCTCGGGGTCCCGTGCCTGTTTCGCTGACGGCATAGTAATTATCGGCATAGAAATTATATGATGCAGCAGCATCGGTCAATGGAAAATAGCTGAAATGATATCGGTCCTTGTATCCGGCAAAGATCAATTTCAGTACTTTGCCCTTTTCAAAATAGCGTATCCCGCTGATGCCGTGTTTCCACTCGGAGATGAATGCATAATGCCCGGTCTTGGTGTCAAGTGAACAGGTCTCAAATCCCAAGGGAAGTATATCCCGTCCCGTAAAATAGCGTATGGCATCACCGTTCTCATAATCAAAGAGCGGGACGTTCTTATGCACCCGCGGAAAATTATGGAGTGCCAGGAAATCGATATGGGCAAGGTCATAATGCGATGCTATATCGGTGTATAAATTCTTTTTCAGCTGATATGCCTCAATCCATTCATTCTTATGCGTATATGTCTGAATGAAAAAGTAGGACATCAGTAACGATAGAATGACCGTAAGCCCATATTGTGCTGCATAATAGGCAATGTGCCCGACAGATCTTGCGGCATGGTGTATCAAAGCGGCGATCGATGCGAGAATGATCGTAATGCCGAGTGATGGTAAGTAATTATGGCGGGGTGCTATGGACCAGAACAAATTCGGCAGATAGGCCAGAATGCATATACACGCCCCCAGCGCAGCAATGAAGACAAAGCGAAGGACGGTGTTCTTGCTGCGTTCACTCGGCACAGGACCATCGTTCTTTTGAAGCAGCATCATAACAATGGACAGGACCACTGACGCAGCAAGAATAGTACAGGCGGCGAGCACATGCTTCGGGTCCGCCCAGAAATCTGCCCGGAATAAACGCGCATTGGCTTCGGTAAATGGCTGGAACATATTGTTGAGCGCAACGAACAGATTTGTCCGCACGGTATGAAAACTGAATTGTATCGACGGCCCCGTGACCACAGCCATGGCCGAGACGTTCATTTTTAAGAATACATAACCGGCGGCAACGAATGAATACGGTACTGCAGCGATAATGAGCGTTCCTCGGGGGGTGTTGACGCGAAGCAGCGCAAATTGAAGGATACAGATGGAAAAAATAAGGAAGAACATCTGTTCATAAGTAAAAAGCGCGCAGAAGAACAGTACGAATTGAATACCAAGCAGCACCCGGAACGCTGCGTTGTTCTTCACCATGTTCCCCGCTGAGATTATTTTCATGCTGAGCAGCAGGAAAGCGAGGAAGAACATGGTCGAAACAAGGTTCATTGGCAGCGACGAGATCCAGAAATGTGTCTCCATGTGATTCGGGAAAAAAGCAAAAACAAATGACAGCAATACCGACCAAAGCCGCGGAATGCTTGCTGTGCGCAGCACCCCGAAGACGAGGACTACGTTCATAGCATCGACTATGGCCTGAAGGAAATGGATATTCCCTAAGGCTCGCGGCTCGCTCCCCCCGCAGATGAAAAAAACGAGCTGCTGCCAGACGATATGGAGATTCCTCCCCGGAACATAAGAAAATGCCTTTTCGACCATTTGAGGGATGCTATAGCTGCCTTGCAGGAACGCTACGTCATCACTGTAAAACCCTAGGGATCTGCTGCCCCATGAAAAGACCAGCAGCACGGAGAGAAACATGAAAATTCCTAAGCCATGGTCGATTGTTGTTCTTTTTCTAAGCGCAGAAAAAAGAACAGGAACAGATCTCATTCTTGTTTCTCTCAATGGATATGCATTCATACTACAGGAGCAGTAGTGCTTTGTCAAGACAACGCATTACTGCTGTGTTCCCATCACAAAAACACGATCATCGAGCAATACCGGTGGATCGGGGCCGAATCGATAAAGAGATAATCTGTATTTCTTCATCTGAGTACGATCTTTCACTATCAATGAATAATGAATGACTGGGCTGGTCGCTAACGGTGGCAATTGTATCGGAAGGATAGCCTTTCTATCGATCTCTGCGTATATCCCGATATCATTTGTCCTCAGGGGAACATCAGCCGAATGAACAGTACCATATCCGTTCGGTGTATCATAGTCCCATAATATCATCCCCAGCACTTCACCAGGTCGCATGCGTATGCTGTTCACGTCGACGGATAACCGTAATTCCATGCCGCCGCGGGCATGATGAACGGAGCTCTGCAGAATATGTCTATTGGTCATCGAAGCAGTTCGTTCTCCTGCAGCGATGGAAAGCACCGTATAATAATGTCCCGAATAGAAGTTCTGCGGCTCTGAAAAGTTCGTCACTCGGTAATATGAGAAATGGAACCGGTCCTTGTATCCGGTAAAAAAGAGCTTGAGCACCGAACCCCTCGGTAGATAGCGGATCCGTCCAAGCCCGTCTTTCCATTGCGATATGCAGAAAAAGTGCCCCTCCGGTGTATCGAGTGAACAAGTCTCAAATCCGTCGGGGAGTATATTCGTCTGCATCAAATAGTTTATTGCATTACCGTTTTCATAATCAAAGAACGGAACGTGCTTATAGCCCCGGGGGAAATTGTGAATGGCGGCGAATCGTACTGCGCTGATAGTGTAATTCGTCGCTATATCGGTATAAAGATTTTTTTTCAGCTGATACGCTTCTATCCACTCCTGTTTCTGCTCATTCGTTCTCATGAAAAAGAATACTATCACGGGGAATACAAGTATCAAAAGTGCGCCATTCGTCACTATGAAGAGCATGCGCCGCTTTGAATGTATAATGGCATACGGGATCGACATGAGCGCAGCAAAGAATAGGAATAACCCGACCGATGGAAGATAATTATGCCGAGGCGCCAGCCCCCAAAGATAATTCGGCAGATATCCTGAAAAGCATAGGAAAAGAGAAACAAGAACGAGCAGTATCGATCTGCGCCAACCATGAAAAGCCAAGTCGCCGGTCGTTTCTTCCTTACGGGAATTGAAGGCGGAATACACAAGCGATGCTATGCTGCCGCAGCACACGAGACTTGCGGCGATGACCGACACCGCATGGTCGATACCAGGAACAAACAATGTCCCTGAAAAAAAAGCACTATAAGCATCGGTGAATGGATTCAGCATGTACTGCAATGAATTTAAGAATTGTATAGCGATATTCTTTGATGAAAAAATGGCGGATGGACCGCCGGCGGACCCGCCGCGGGCAAGGGCCAATTTCATGAATGCGTATGCAAGACCGATGATCAGGAACGGCACAACCGCGAGAACACATTTTTTCAGCGGAAAGCCATTTCGGAACAGAATGTACAGCTGCAGTGCAAGTACAAGGAATAGGATAAAAAATGTCTGATCATAGGTGAACAATGCACCGAGAAAGCACAGAAATTGCGAAGCAAAGAAAAGTATGGTCGAACGCGCCCCTGTTATACGCGTACTGTTCTTAATTGCAACGACAGCCAGCAGCATGAATATGAGCAGGAACATCGTCGATATGATGTTCATCGGCGCCGATGAGAGCCAAAAATGCGTCTCGGCATGGTTCGGGAACGCCCCGAACAGCATTGCTGCAATGAATGCCCAGAGAAGCGGCACTTTCAGCGAACGCATGATAATAAAGACCAGAGTTACATTCAGCGCATCGAGGATCGATTGGATGAGATGAAGACTGGCAATATGTTCAGGTGTGCTCCCGCCGCAGATGAAGAACAGCAATTGCTGCCAGATGATATGCAGATTCCTGCCGGGTACATAACGCAGGGCGGATGAAATGATCTGAGGAAGTGTCTGGTTCTGATACAGGAACGCGACATCATCACTGTAAAACCCGAGGGAGCCGAAATCCCATGCATACGCAACAAGTAACGCGATGAACACAAATACGCCGAATACATGGTCTTGCGTGATTTTCGCTGCAACGAGAGCGAACTTTGAGATGATCGTCTTGATCGTTTTATCCATCTGCTGGAATATCATTGTATAGTGCGGTCAATATATTTTCAACGCAACGACGGTTTTTTCCGCATGGCCGCCGTTACCTCGGCTGGAGGATCGAATGAATTCCCTTTTGGCAGCCGCTCAAGAATCTTCTTTACGGCGATCGGGGTATGATCGACATTGAAACCGTTCCTTTTTAGGAATCCCCATAATGCATCATCCGTCGGTCGTACGCCATCAAATACGATCACCTTGGACTCGTTTTCTTTCAGCATCTTTACGAACGACCACATATTGCCGACATAGGTGTCTCCATACCAATCGACGATGAATCCGTGCTTATCAACTCCATAACGCCCAAGGTTCATCATGTCAGTTTTTGATGGAAGTTCGATGGGCCTGAAAAAGTAGTACTTCGTCCGAGGGAAATTCAGCCAGATTATGATCGGATCTGCTGATATAACGACCGTATCACGATCTATCACCCGTGCAAGTTTATCGATCTGTCCCTGTATTTCCTTTTTCGGCTGAAGATACAGAAAGCCCGGGATTTGATCGATCTTTTCGCGATAGCAATAGGAAAAAGCTACGAGCGCCGCAAAAAATAAACCCGTTTTTTTCAATGGGATCGTTGGCAGCCGCTCAGATAGGAATTGTACAAAATTCGAGAGCAGAACTGCCGCGATAATAAGCCAGCCTACATGGAAGAAAAACGTATACCTCGTGGGATGTGAAAGCGTGGTTTCTCCACCGCTTATCGACAGTACGGCAAGTGCAGTAGTCACAAAGCCGACCGCAGTCAGAAGCAGTCCCCTTTCATACGGATCCATCCTCTTAGCTCGAAATACAGCGGCAGCAATGAGTAAAGCAACGGCTATGAGGCTTTTTACGCCGTTATTTATGCTCCATTGAAAGAAATGAGGGATGACCTTCATATTATTGATGTTGATGTACAAATGTCCGCCAAGAATATTTTTTCCTATTACAAATTTAAGGATCAGGAATCCGGCACCTGCAGTAAGCAATGTTGCGCCTGCTGCAATGGCGATCCCTTTTAACAATGCCTGTATGCCATTCTGTTGATATGCTGCCCGTAACCGGCGCAGTGAGATGAATATTATCCAAAAAACCAGATAGGTTGCGTTCAATAAGTTAAACAGTAACGGGATGGCCGCGACAAGGATGATCAATATGTCCTTTTTTGTATCACTCGCCTTTGAATGCGTCATGATGTAGTTTGCATAAAAATGACATACAACAATGCTGATGACAGTAAAAGAGTAGTGTCGGATATAGTGGAACGACTGCCCTGACCAGCGCCAGAGGAATACTATACAGATAAGAAAGCCCACAGAAAGCGGGGACAAACTCATGCTTCGGGAACGTGCGTAATATATGATGAGCGCAATGAGCAGCATGAATACCGGGACCAGATTCGATGCTACCGACCAGTTCCAGCCCATAGGATCATTTTGTCCGAGAATTTTCGAGAAGAAAAAGTATACCGGGTAACGGAACAGGTACAATTCTGCCGAATATTCCCAGTATACATACGGCTTCATAGGAAGCTTCTTGTAATTAGGACTATACGTCCCGGGAGCGTAGAGCGGGATAATGTTCTTATCGAGATATTTTACAGTAACGATGTTTGATAGCTCATCAGATACTGGAGCAAATTGAGCAAGTTCATTGACTCGCGTATAAAGAAAGAATACCCCGAGCACAATTGCTGCGAAAATGGCCGCTTTCCGGTCGATCTTTTCTACTACATGTGCCCATGCGCTCTTCTTCTCAGCCATTATTCTGTCCCTTTGGTTTAGGAATCTATTGCAGCATTCTGCGGACCGTGTTTATTACAAATAACTGTTCGCTGTCATTCATTGGTACATACAACGGCAAAACAATACTGCGATCAGCAAGGTCCTCGCTTCGCGGCAGAGGTGCGCATGGTCGTCCTGCATATGCTTTTTCACGATGTGCTGTCATAACACCGCGACGGGTCGATATGCCCTCATCAAGCAATTTCTGCATAAGCTCATCACGACCTATCGGCGCATTCTCATTCAGATATACACTGTACGTTTGATAATTCGATCGATATCCATCCCGCTCAAGAGGAAGCCGCAGACATTCGATATTCCTAAACGCATCATGATACCGTAATGCGATCTTCCTTCGTTCTTCAATTATCCGATCAAGCTTTTTCAGCTGAGTTATGCCCACTGCAGCCTGTATGTCAGTCATCCTGAAATTATAACCGACTTCGAGATACTCCTCGAAAACGATCTTTGCAGATGCATGCCGCTCCCGATCGTTTACCGACATGCCGTGCTGACGAAGAAGCCGCAGCCTTCGTGCGTGCTCACTGTCTTTGACCGTTATCATACCGCCATCGCCGGTTGTAATGACCTTGCGTGGATGGAACGAAAAGCACACAAAGTCCGAGTGTGAGCCGACCTTTTGGCCTTTATATTCAGACCCTGCAGCGCATGCCGCATCCTCGATGAGCAGAATTTTACGCCGGTCGCACAATTCCCGGAATGCATCGATGTCGGCAGGCATTCCGAGCTGGTGAACGAGGAGGACCGCCTTCGTTCTTTTCGTAATGACCGTCGAAACATGCGCAACATCAAGATTGTAATCATCACCGACCTCGGCAAAAACCGCTATCGCGCCGGCATGCACGATAGCGTTCGCGGTCGCGATGAAGCTCATCGATGGGCAGATGACTTCATCGCCGGGACCCACGCCCGCAACGACTAAAGCGAGATGTAATGCGGTCGTACAACTGGAAACCGCGACCGCATTTGATGCACCGATATACATGGCGAATTCATTCTCAAACGTCTCCACCTTTGGGCCTTGCGTCACCCAACCCGAAAGAATGACATCATGCGCGGCCTGCGCATCTTCCTCGATGAGATATGGTTTCGCTACTGGGATTTTCATGGTCTATTCCCGCTCCCAATTCTTCAGTGGGATCGACGAATACAGCTCTTTCCGATTCGTAAGCGCCTCGTAATATGCTATCGTTTCGCGAAGTCCATCTTCAAATGAAAACTGTGATTTAAATTGCGTCAATGCCTTGAATTTCCCTGCATCCACCCATAGCCGAGGGACATCGGCAGGCCTATCATCCTCATGTCGTATGCCGATCGCCGTACGCCCCATGAGCGAAAGCATGGTTTCAATCAGTGTCTTCATGGTTATCTCGACGCCGGTACCGATATTCATCGTAACGCCGGATATCCCGTCTATATCCAACAGAGACGCAAGTGCGCGAGCGGTATCTTTGACATAAAAAAAGTCGCGTGTTATCTTTCCGTCGCCGAATATGACCGGCTGCTTCCCGGCAAGCGCTGCTATGATGCTTCTCGGGATTATTTCCCCGGCATCGCCTTCATAATGCGCACGCGGACCGAAATTGTTGAAGATCCTCAGCACTGTCGTTTCGAGTCCGAAACATACGCGAAACGCATTGGCGTAATGTTCGCCGGCAAGTTTGCTTGCGCCATAAACGGTGAACGGCTGCGGCAGGGCATGTTCAGTGATCGGGAATGACTGCACGCCCCCGTATATCTCGGATGTCGAAATATAGAAAAACTTTTCCACGGCGTACTGCCGCGCGGCCTCCAGCACCCGTAATGTCCCCTCGGCATTCACTCGGTGGTTTTCAAAAGGGCTGTGCAGTGAATGGCGGACACCAAGACAGGCGAGGTGAAATATCGCATCAATACCCTGCACTGCTTTTTTACAATGGTGGGGATTAAGGACGTCGCCTTTGAGGAACGTAAAACGTGTCGACTTTCGAGCGGCTGCCAAATTATCGAGTGAGCCGTTTGCCAGATTGTCGAGGGCAATGACGGAATTCCCCCGGGCAAGCAGCTCATCAACAAGATGGGAGCCGATGAATCCAGCCCCGCCCGTGACCAATATCCTCTTGCTCATTGCATCATCCTCATATTCCGCTTTGAGACGCGCGTCATGCTGCCGGCTGCATGCTCATGAATACTATCCCTAACAGTATTAACGAGATCCCGAGAAAAGAAAGAAGTGAAAGGCGGTCCCCGAACAGTATTGCCCCGGCTGCGACCGTAAGTATGAAATTTATCCCGACCGCTACCGGCATTACATAGGAAAATCTTCCGGATGAAAGCCCCTTGAAAATGATGAGCGCTGAAACACCGATGAGCAGGAACCCGCTGATCACTCTCCCGGTGAACAGGAACTGCATGTATTCACGCACGCCGTCAAGCGTTCTGTTCTTCAATTCCATTTTTATCAGCACCGCTCCGCTCACATTGAACACCGCATAGAGCGTACAGAAGATGATAATGCGCACTATGGTGATCACTTCGCTTTCCCCGAAAGGTCGTATACGCGGTCTATGATGAACGTTTTCCTGCCGCGGGCAGAATCAAATGTCCTCCAAAGATATTCCGCGATGATCCCGAGCGAAATGTTTGTAACGCCGAAACCAAGCATGAGCACCGCGATGAGCGTCGGCCAGCCCTGAGAGAGGTCCCTGAGCAGGATAGCGCGGAGCACGATAGTAAGAGCCCAGATGAAACCGGCTATTGACAACAGTACTCCCATGATACTGACAAGTCGGATTGGAAAGTATGAGAAAGCGACGAATGAATCGATGAAAAGTTTTATTTTTTTTGAAAACGTCCATTTCGATCGTCCGCGGACCCGGGGTGATTTTTCATAGGAAAGGGATGTCTGCCGAAAACCCATGGTCATTATTTGAAGGAATAGAGAAGAGTTTGATTCTATGTTCTCATTGAGTTCGCGCTTGACCTTTCCGCCGAAAAGTACGATATCGAACCCCTGTTCCGGGAAATCTTTCACTGCGAATCGCCGCATGAGCGCTGCATACATGCTGGAAAATATCCCGCTGGATGGCCGTTGAAACCGCCGCTGCGCCCAGACAATATCGAATCCCCGGCGTGCTTTTTCATACATTTGCTCAATGAGTATCAATGGATCCTGGAGATCAGCATACATGAACGTAATATATGCGCCCTGTGCATGCTGAATGCCTGCCCTGAGCGCAGCATGTGATCCGAAATTCCTGGACAGCCGTACGATACGTGCCGTATATCCGGAATGTGAGATCCCTTCAAGAGTATCTGAAGAACCGTCAGTGGATCCATCATCCACGAACAACACCTCGATCCGCTTGCCGCGAAATCCCGAGAAGTACTTGTGCAATGCATCGACAAGCCGGCCGATATTTTCCTTTTCATTCAGGAATGGGATAATGACGGTTAGATCGATCTTCATGCCGGACCGCCTATGCTTCTTGCGGGAACACCCGCCATTTTCGTGCCGGGCGCAACGTCACGCAGAACGACGGCACCCATGCCGATGAGCGTCCCATCACCGACGGTAATACCGTTGATCATGCTCGTTCCGCTGCCGATATAGCAGTTCATTCCGATAGTAGTGCCGCCTGCAACGGTCACATTCGAACCTACCAGAGTAAAGTCACCGACGCGGCTGTCATGATGGACCACTGAATTGGGAAGGATGCATACATGGTCGCCTACGCGAGCATTGCTCGTTAGGACCACTCCGGCCATGATGAGAACATTCCGACCGATAACAGCTTTTGAAGATACATTCGCACGTGTATGTATAATGGTCGCGAATCTGTCATGCGCGATCGAAAGCCCCTCAAGTACAGCACGTCTCCCCCGGAAAGTAACAGGACTGCCGGGGACGGCAAGCACCTTCGCCTCAGGATATCGATCAAAAATATCTCGTGAGAACACTTCGTGTCCCGAATCTGTCTTTCCTTGCTTTTCTATCGCATCATCGGCAAAACCGATGCATTCAAATTCCGCTGAGATGCAGTCCAGCGCCTCTCTCCCATTACCGTTATAGGGGAATATGATGAGTTTTTGCATCGGTATCGTTTTAGAACGTATTCACCGTATCAATAACACGGGACACTTCTTCGTCGGTCAGCTCCGGATACATCGGCAGTGACAGACATGATGCTGCGAGACGTTCAGCATTCGGAAGATCTCCGGACGTATGGCCGAGATGGCGGTAAGCCTTCTGCAGATGACACGGTACAGGATAATGCTGCCCCGGAAAAATGTTGTGCGTGTTCAAGTGCCGTAACAGAGCCTCATGCCCATCGACCATTATTACAAATAGGTGATACACCGATTCCCTGTCCGAAGGCTCACGCTGCATGCGAATTTTCTTGTTCGTTATCCCTTTCCGATACATCCCGGCGATCGCGCGGCGGCGCTTGTTCCATCCGTCAAGATGTTTCAGCTTCACACCCAGTATTGCCGCCTGCACGCCATCCATCCGCTCATTGTACCCGATGACCTCATGGTAGTAACGCACCTTCGACCCTTGATTCCGCATCATGGCTATATGCTCGACGTATGCGGGATTATCCGCAGTAACAGCACCGGCTTCCCCGTATGCTCCGAGATTCTTGCCGGGGTAGAAGCTGAAGCAGCCCATCGCGCCGAATCCGCCGACACGCTTGCCGCGGAACGTGGCGCCGTGAGCCTGTGCGCAATCCTCGACGAAGAACAATTCGTTCTTTTCGGCTATCTCTGCAATTGCATCCACATCACATGGCTGACCGTAGAGATGTACCCCTATTATCGCTTTCGTCTTTTTCGTCACCTTTGCCTGTATGCCTGCAGGATCAATGGTCCACGTATCCGCATCGCAGTCGACAAATACAGGGGTCGCGCCTGAATGCGTAACGCCCCACGCCGTCGCAATGAACGTATTGGCGGGGACTATAACCTCATCCCCCGGACCGATACCGAGAGCGTTCATGGCGAAATGAAGCGCTACGGTGCCGCTGTTCAATCCGGCGCAGAAGCGCGTGCCGCAATACTGAGCGAAAGCCTTTTCGAACGCTTCGACGAACGGGCCGCCGGCAAACGCGGTCTGCTCGCATACTGCCCGAAATGCCGGCTCTATCTCATCGGCGAGCGATGCCTGCTGCCGTTTTAGGTCAAAAAATGGGATGGGGTTATGCATGGAGCATTATTATATCAAAACATCGTAAAATGCAAATTCGCATGCGGGCAGTGAGACCAGGACACGTCCGCCGTCAGATCCGCCCCTATTTTTTTATAGGTTTTGCCGGATTCCCTGCGACAACAGCACCCGGCGGCACATCCTTCGTCACCACCGATCCGGCGCCTATGACCGCCTTTGTACCGACAGTGATCCCGCACAATATCGTTGCGCTCGAACCGACGGATGCACCTTCCTCGATGACCGTTTCAATGACTTTCCAGTCACTCTCGGACTGCATCGTACCGTCGGGATTGACCGCTTTCGGGTATTTATCGTTGATGAACGTGACGTTGTGCCCGATGAACACATTATCCTTGATCCGAACGCCTTCACAGATGAACGTATGGCTCGATATCTTGCAGTTCTTTCCGATAATAGCGTTCTTCTGTATCTCAACGAACGAACCGACCTTCGTTCCGTCGTCGATGGTACAGCCGTAGGCGTTCACGAAGTTGAATATTTTCACATTCTCGCCGACCATTACATTCTTAAGTACTTGCCGGTCGCTGTCGACATTGAGCGTTTTCATCACAGAACGACCTCCATCCCGTTGTTCTTGATCGACTTTTCCGCCGCCTCGAGAATACGCGCTACAAAGAATCCGCTTTCCCCGTCGGCAACCGGCGTCGATCCATTGCGTATCGCATTGACGAAATCCGTGGCCACGCCGAAAAGCGCTTCGCTCTGGTCTATTTTTGGGATGTAAATATCCCCGACCCGATAATCCACGAGCACTCGGCTCTCATCTTCCTTTGAAACGACACGATACCCCGTATCGTATATCTTGACCTTCTCCGTCGGCGCAAGGTCATCAAATTCGATCATCTTTTTCGTGCCGCCGATGAGTATGCGGCGTATCTTGACCGGCGACGTCCATGAACAATTGAAATGTGCTATTTTCCTTGACGGGAATGAAAGATAGAGATACGCGATGTTCTCGATGCCGTTATTAAGATGTGACATGCCGCGTGCCGATACCTTTTCTGGTTCTTCGCCGATGAGATAGTGCAATATGGAAAGATCATGCGGCGCGAGGTCCCATATTACATTGACATCATGCTGGAAAAGCCCAAGATTGATGCGTACTGAATCGAAATACTGTATATCGCCGATATCTCCTTTTGCAATAAGTTCCTTCATCTTCCGCACTGCGCCAGTATACAGGAATGTATGATCGACCATGAGCGTTCTTTTTTGCTCTTTTGCCAGATCGATGAGCTTTCTTGCATGGGACGCGGAGCTCGTCATCGGCTTCTCAACGAGTACATGCTTGCCGCTCATGAGCGCCTTCTGTGCAAGCTCAAAATGGGTTGACACCGGTGTGGCGATCACTACCGCATCGATCGACGCATCGGCAAGGACCTCGTCCGCGGACGCGATCACGTTCATCTGCGGATACAGCCGCTTCACGTTCGCACGCCGCGTTTCATTCGCATCGACGACCGTCTTTACGGTGCATCCCTCGACACGAGAGAAGTTCCGAACAAGGTTCGGGCCCCAGTAGCCAAATCCGATAACAGCTGCATGTATCATAGTCATTCCAAGTGATCATTTCTCTGCTGGAACAAATGCATTTTACCGCGGCTGAGCATATATTGCAAGAAAAGGGGCGGCATGCTCTGCCGCCTTTCCATCAAATTGCAGCCGCTGAACCTGCATACACTTCATCAGGGCCGCATTCGATATGGTCGATCCTCAGTGCCTTTCTTTGCCGAATGTATGGAATAGGAACCAGAAAATGATCATTGTCGCTGCGATACATACCGTCTGGATGATGTACATCTGGTTCGACATGTATATCCCCATGTTCATAAAATATTTTTGCCAGGGAAATTCAAGAAAACTGCCGCTCAGCACGGTATTCGTATGCAATAGAGATGAGTTAATGAACAGCCATACTTTCGAATAAAAAAACGACAAGCACCCGAGCAGAACGATCATCCAGTTGGCAACACGTTTTTCACCGAGCACCTTCGCCGTGAAAAAAATGAGAACGGGGTAAAAATGAGCTGAATGCCGTGATTCACTGTTAAAAAGGAATATCGCACCGAATGAGATAAATAGTATCATCCCCAATCCGTATGATCTCACTTGTTGGAAAAATTGCTTCCAGAATATAATGGTCATAAGCAGTACTGGTCCGAAAAAAACAATTGCAGAAACCATGAAAAGCAATGGCATCCTGTTCCCGGCGATGAACAGAGACTGGAGCACAAGCCGGGTAGAATCGGCACTCTGTGAAATATGGCTGCCGGGAAGCGCGGCCAGTGTCGCCGCGAAACCTGCTTTTACGATTATGAACAGCATTATTCCTAAAAGCAGATTACGGATCGATAGTGCATCCAGCCACGATCGCAGACGAAATAATCTGCCATCGTTCAGCAGCTCCCGAAAAGAAAAGAACAAATAGGCGCATGCCAGTAAAATACTGATCGGCAGAACTGCACGCATCGATGGAACACCAAGGTAATCGATATGCTTCACAATGGCAGTGTACGATGCAATGGCTGCATATGCTATAACCCCTGTGATCACAACAATATACTTGAAGTATGCGGGGGCAGGCTTCTCTCCGTCTTTCCGTACCGGGAACATGAATAATGGCATGAACATGAAAATAAAACTTGCCCATGTTACACTGGCGAGCAGCATGCAGACGAACATTCCTGCGGTGTTCCGTTTTATGTAAAAGTAAAAAAAGAGAATGCCGAGGAAGAACGCACTTGTATCTGTCAGAACGGGGTAGTAAAAACTCCACTTCATCATCGCGAAATTCATGAATAACCCGAAAAAGCCTGCCCATTTCCCGAAATGACCGATCTTCATTTCTTTTATGATCACGCCCCAAAGCAGCACTGCGGTAACGATCAACAGAAGATTATATATCTCGAATGCTCCTTTGACCATGTGGGGTGTCAATGGCAACTGCAAGTAAACCAGAGTATAATGTATGATCGCGCTGGGAAGTATCTTCTGAATGCTGTAGTCAGTGATCCCGCCGCCGGAAAATACGCGCTGAAAGTTTTGCGCAAGATTTCCATATAATTCCCCGTCCCATCCATACTGATTTACGGGGATCATCTCATGGAATACAAGCGCGTTAATGATCGATATGGCGCCAATGACAGCAACGATGATGCACTGCAAGAGCACAGGGCTTTTATTCCACTCTGTTCGTATTGAAGTTACACCGAGTGATACGCTGACTGCATGGGGCAAAGAACGCAATATCGGAGCACAGAAGGCCGCAACTATCAGAGAAGCGAGCACTCGTATGCCGAAAGTGTGAAGGGAATTATAAAAAAATCCAACCGCACATTGATATACGAGCAATATGCCGAGAGTAACTAAAAATATCGGGAACAGCCTGATCAGATTGTATTGAATTGAACTTCTATCCATAGGTCACTCGCTGTTGCGAAGAATTATTCAACCCTTTTTCACAATAAAATTGAATTCTATCTCCTCAAAACCGCCAACCCAGAAACACCACAGCCGAGAACATAGCACAGGGGAACAAT
This sequence comes from Spirochaetota bacterium, assembly GCA_038043445.1. Taxonomy (NCBI): domain Bacteria; kingdom Pseudomonadati; phylum Spirochaetota; species Spirochaetota bacterium. The sequence goes on along the minus strand of JBBTBY010000063.1, from coordinate 35,944 downwards.
TTGCCAAGAACGAAAATATGCCCCCGAGTGCCGCTGAGATAAGATACACCGGGAACGGAAGCACCTGTTTCTTGAGGTACGGCTGGGCGAACCAGGTGAGTTTCACTTTCCTGATCATAAGCGGTACTCCCTGATATCCGCCGGGGAAATCCGGTTTAAAATAGTAGGGAAAAGTGATATCAAATCCGCGTTTGTGCTCTGGGTGGGTGAAGCCGCGCGAAAAATGGGGGACTTTGATAAGTATCCTGCAGTTGTCGGCAGCGATCCGGTAAAGCTCTTTCATCACCGCGAACGGATTTTCCAGATGTTCAAGCACATGGTCCGCTTCTATAAGCTCGAATGAATCATTTTTAAATGGATATGGTACTGCATTGAGATTGTGTTTCACATCGGGCTTTGAAACCGAGTAATAATCCACGTTGACATAGCCCTCTTTTTTGAACTCGCCGCATCCAAGATTCAGATTTTTGTACTTCATGCACTTCTCCCTTGAAGCCACTGTGAAAGCAGATAGGTGTTCCATAGGAACAGCCGATTATCGCCACGTTTTTCGGAATGCAGCTTCATTTTTTCCTGTACGAATGCTTGCTTCATTGGGGCTGGCATTATTGCTGGATCGATCGCTTTTTGATTTCGATAGAACCAGTCAGCGATCGGAATGCCGAACCCCTTCTTTTTCCTGTATATTATTTCCTCCGGCAGACACGGTTCAAGCGCTTTTTTCAGGATATATTTTGTTCTGCCGTTCCTGAATTTGAGCGTATGGGGGAGCGAACGGGCGAATTCGGCGATCTCAACATCGAGGAGCGGCGAACGCACCTCGAGAGAATTCATCATCCCGGCTCGGTCAACCTTGACGAGAATATCATCCTGAAGATATAGGTTTGTAAAAAACTCAAGCGTCCGATCGCATACATGCTTCCCCTTCGAGCCATCCCAAAGATCGATAGCCTCCGAATATATCTCTTCTTCACTGAATGCCTTGTCAAAACATTCAGGGAATTCCTTAGGCTCTATCGTGCCCATCCATACGGGAAGCCAAAGCCGCGACGAATAGGAAAGCCCCTGAAGGGTTTTCTTGATCTTAAAATCCGTGCTGATGTTCCCGAATGAAACCGGCAATCTGGATGCAATGAGCCGTATCGCAGTATGTAACGGCCGCGGCACAAGCCGCTGATACCATTGTGCATATGCCAGCGCTTTGTAGGGATCATACCCGGCGAAGATCTCATCACCGCCGTCGCCGCTCAACGCGACCGTCACTTCCCGTCTTGTCTGCTTGCAAAGCATGTATGTGGGCAGCAGGGAACTGTCACCCATCGGTTCATCAAGTTTTTCGATGATATCATGAATGTTCCTGAGACTTTCATCCAGATCGAATTCGTAGGTGAAATGACGGGTATGAAAAATATCGGCGATCATGCTTGCAAAATGCCTTTCATCGAATGAACTTTCAGCGAAACCGATGCAGAACGTCTTCAACTCGGTATCGCCGAGGGCACGAGTGGCGAATGCGGCGATAAGGGATGAATCGATGCCGCCGCTTAAGAACACCCCGAGCGGAACATCGGAGATGAGCCGGCGTCGTACCGCGCGATCGAGCAGGCTGCGCAATTCCTCTGCGTAATCCTCGTCGGTACGGCGGCTTTGGATGTTCGGCTCGATGCGGAACTTCCAATACTCATGAATGCGTATCGTCCCGTCCGGAATGGAAAATACCAGCGAATGCCCGCCTTTCAATTTTGCAACGGCGTTGTAGATGGTATGCGGTCCGGGGATATATCCGTATGCGAAGTACTTTTGAAGCGCTATGGATGAAATATCGAACTGCAGCGATGGGTGACAGCGAAGCGCGGACAACTCGGACCCGAACACGAAATTGCCGTTCTGAAGCGAATAAAAGAACGGCTTTTTACCGAATCTGTCCCGACTGCAGAAAATGACCTGTTTTTCAATATCATAGATGACGAATGCCCACATGCCGTTGAGCCGATTGACAAAGTCATTACCCCATTCACGGTACGCGTACAGAAGGACTTCTGTGTCCGAATGGTGGGAGCGAAATATATGCCCCTTCTGCTCAAGCTCGGCGCGAAGCTCACGGAAATTATAGATCTCGCCGTTGAACACTATCCATAGCTTTTCATCCGCAGTGGACATAGGCTGCCGGCCGCCCGCGATATCGATGATCGACAACCGACGATGGCCGAGGTTTACATGCTTTTTCTCATCGTTATAATACCCTTCGTTGTCCGGTCCGCGATGCGTCAGGACTCGGGTCATCCTGATAAGATCGTTTTTATCGCCTTTACCGACGAAACCAGCAAGTCCACACATTGTGAATCACATCACCTGTTTCTTTTTCATGGATGTTGGACACATTGAAGTGCTCCACTCGTTGTTTTATATTTGCACACTATTCGCATTCGATACTATATCATCTGCCTTTTTCTGCAAGCTTTATGCGGGCGCCATGAATAACAACATCAATGATTCCTCCTGCGGCCGCATCAAGAATCTGTAATCCGAAGATGGCGAACGATAAAGCCAATGCATATTCGTTTTGGACCCCAAACCATGCTAGAAATCCGACAATGCTCGCTTCACGAACCCCAATCCCTCCAATTGTTATCGGAAGAAGAAGGACGATCGTAACCCCCGAAAGGACCAGACACCAGTCGAAGCATGACAACACGATACCGAAGTCCGATGCAAACAGCATTACCATGCATATCCCCAGACATTGAAATACTACTCCTAATAGTATATTGAAAATGATTATTTCCCATCTTTTCCCATATGTTCGCCATGCCTCTATAAATGTAACGAGCTGCCGGATATTTTTCCGTATAAGTGAATGTTTTTTTGCCGCTGCATTTATTATATTCATTACCGCACGATATAGAAAGGGGATCATGATGCTGAACAGTACACATACACCGAAAAAAATTAATAGCAATACAATCACTGGAACGAACCATGGTATTCGCTTGTTTGACAAAAATAGCCCCGCGACACCGACAATAAAAATACCGATGGTACCGGTAATTCGATCAACGATGACTGATAACGCGATTTGGCTGCCATTTTTTTTGCCTTGTGCAAGGCGAAACGATTTTACCACCTCGCCGGCAATTTGACCCGGCAATACAAGAGAATAGAATCTGCCGATCATGCCGAGGTTTATGAGCACGGCGAGAGAATATCGCGGCAGTAATAGGTTCCACTTCATTGCGCTCACAGTAATGGCAGCCATGTCAATTACGATGACGAACAAGCATGTGCGGAACGAAAGTGAATGGAAGGCTCCCAGTATCTTCCGCATATCGGAATGTACGATGAACCAAACAAGAAGGCAGACCGCAATGCATATCTTAATTGCCGTGCTGTACCGAGCTGCCAGTGATCCGATTTTTTTTAACATCCCGACATATCGGGGGAACGTTTTTTTTCGTGCAGGATCTCCACCTGTCCCCCCCGCTCGATCAATATCTCAAATGCAACAGCGATCTTCTTAGCGAGCGATGCAGGTGCATTCATCAATAATCGATCGATTAGAACGAGGATCATATCGCCAATTGTGGTGCGGGCACGAATAACATCTAGTAGAAAAAATGAGTAGTATTTTAAGTGCACGCGATCTTTCTCTCCACTATATGTATGCAACGCGTCTCGGGCGGTCCAGTATTTTTTTCCTTTCCCCATCACAAATCGCCTGCCGATAACATCTTGGTTCAAAAAGAGGTTGACAAAACCACCATCCTTTATCATTCCCCATGTATTTGCGACTGCTTGTGTAAATTTATCATCGCTATGGTAATGCTCCATTGGTCCCAATACCAAAAAAAGGACATGTTTCGACTTTAACTTGTACTTGTCAATGATCTTTTGGTGGTCAATGGAAAAATCAGCGACAACAAATTCTATGTTCTTAGAGCAGTATTTTACTTTCCCTATTTTGACCAGTTCTGGACTGATGTCTATCCCAACAAATTTCACGTTCGGATATTCAGCAGCAAGACGCCGTATTACCGCCCCTGAGCCGCAGCCAACGTCTATCACAACATCGACTGCATGCGATTTCAAATATTTCGATGCTGCGGCAGAATGGCATGTCATTTGATAATGACTTTCCTCGAGCTGTATGTATTGCTGCGCGGTACTATCATATTTTTCCTTGACCGTATTACTATCCATGTCTTATTCCTTTCTTGTTCTTATGCTGCCGTTTTCAACACTATCGTACCGCCATAAAATCAATCAAGATAACTTTCGAAACCGAGACAAAAGTGCGTGTGAAATATCCTGTTAAAAAACCGCAATGAGAGTAAAAACAATATCGCTTCAATAGGGAACATTAATAAATTGAACTTAAATCGAAGATAGGCGATGGGCCCAAACAATTTATTTACAAGATACGCGATCGGGCGCACGCTTTTCGGGGCCATTCTGTAATAATTCGGATTGACCAATGGCAAATAGAAATTGGCGAATATCTCAAGCTGCCAGCGATAATCACGGGTCCACCAGGGCGCATGGAATTTCCGCAATGTGTGGGTAGCCCAATCTTCCAGTCTTCCAGGCGGCAAAAATCCCTTCTTCACAGCTTCATCATATAGTTCCGTTCCGGGATATGGAGTGTAAAAAAATATCCGCGAGCGAAGCGAACGATCGATCAGTTTCGCCTTTCGTATCATATCAAGTGTTAATTGCATGTCCTTTCCCGGGTCCATCGGCAGACAGATCATCGTTGAGAACAATGGTGTTATATGGTGCCGATTCAGCACCTCGACGAATTTATAATTGTCATCGACTGTTGCATCTTTTGCTACTCGATCGAGTACCGCTTGGTCCCCGGATTCAGCACCGATATAGATCTGTCTGCATCCGGCTTGATGAAAAAGCCCGACTTCATTGTCCGAGAACAACCGCAAAAACAGACCCGCATGTGCGCTTGTATCCCATAGTACACGGACATCAGACTGAACGAATGTGCGGCAGAGCTCGATGGTAAAACCCTTATTCACAAAAAAGTTATCGTCATCGAATGAAACGCTGTCGACCCCGGCTGCTTTTTTAAAATAGGCGATGTCTTCAATAATGGTGTCGATCGATTTATGGTACCATCGTCGCCCATAGACTTCGGCTACACAGCAGAATGCGCAATTATATGGACATCCATGGCTGGTGAAATAACCAATACATCGTTCCGCATAAGCGCTTTTATAGACATAGTTATTGATATCGATCAACCGGTAATCGACTCGCGGGAAATTATTCATATCGACGAACTTTTCAATGGGATTTACTACTATGCTCCCGTCTTTCTTAAACCCCAAACCCTTTATTTGAGTGATATCGCTTCCCTGTAGCATCCCATCTACTAGTTTTTGGAAGGGGATCTCACCTTGCCCCATGATTATCATGTCGATATATGCCTCAGCAAGGACTTGCTCGGGCAGAAGTGTTGCCTGCCAGCCGCCCCATACCACCGGTATATCGTGCAAAGATTTTATATATTTTGAGAATGCTATTCCGCCGATGATCTGATGCCCGGTCATAGCGCTTATGCCGGCAAGCAGTATCCGATCTTGTATCGGCTCAATGATCGAACGATACTCCCGTTGTACCTGTTCATCGATAAGAACGACTTCAACAGCAAGGTCGCGGAGCATACGTTCGAGATAGAGCAATGCGTATGGTATCCTTCCCCGCTGTTCGCCATCCCATGGTGATGGATAGAACAAAACAACTACGTTCTTTTTCATACCGTTGTCTTTCTCACTTCGGATCCGTGCGGGCTGTCACTATCATCCGTCCAGCCTTGAGCGGAGAAAGTAAAATACACACGATCTGCGCAAATACCAATTTGAATGCCGACGGCATATGGGTAAAAAGCAGGCCGAATATGTTCCGGATCGATGGCCCCTTGGAATGGTAACGGTAGCCAATGCTGCGAATAAGATCAGCAGGGACTATCTCCTGCTGTGCAGACTCCGTACTGAAACCGAGATCGTGAAGGGTGCTCACGATCCCTCGTAAGGAAAAATGGACCCGATGCCTCGGGGTATCATATCCGCTCCAGAATTTCCGATAGTACCGGGCTTCCCATGAGTCCATACGCGGCAGCTTCAGGAAGAGGATCCCGTTCGGCAGCAAGCCGTTCCGAGCGATATTTTTTAAGCACTGCTGAAAATCGTTGACATGCTCAAGGACATGACGCATGACGATCACGTCATATCTTCCTGAAAAATGAGCATTCTCCGCGAATCCTTTCCGAACGCTGATCCCAAAATGGTCCTGTGCGAATTTTCTGCCGCTTGCGGAAGGCTCAATCCCCTCGACGGAAAAGCCGTGTTTCTGCGCTTCGAATAGGAATTCGCCTCGTCCGCAGCCGATTTCGAGCATTCGACCGCCGCGGACATGTTTTTTTATCATGCTGATATCAGATGCGTATTTCCAAGTCTGAAGCATAGCGGAGAACGATCGTTTGGGAACATATGCTTCATAGTCATCAGGGTAGTAATGTGAAAGTTCTTCATCGGTCATCGGCGGGAACGTAAAACCGAGACCGCATGCATCGCAGAGATCGATGCCGAAGTCAGGAGACTTCCCTTGCAGAATAAAATAGTCCTTCCCGTCTGAAAACAGGGGTTTTACAGCCCCATGACAGACCGGGCAACGGTGTTTTCGCATCGCTGGTTTTCTCTTTTTCATAATCGTCGATAAACCTCGTCGATACGCTTGCCCACAGCATCCCACGAAAGGTTCGCCACGGCACGTGTACGCGCCCGCGCGCCCAATTTTTTACAGGCTGAGGGGTGTTGTATCGCCCATAGTATTTTCTCAGCGAGATCGGCGGCATCATTGAATTTCGCGTAGATACCGGTATCGCCGAGGATCTCCCGCGATACGCTTCGGTCGAAAGCCACCGTCGCCATGCCCATCGCCATGTAGTTATATATCTTGCCGTCACCCTCGGTCGGTGATATTTTCGGCGCAACCGCGATATCAGCGAGAGAAAGATAGCGGGGAAGATCGAGATAATCGATACGCCCGAGGAATTTCACCTGTCCCCCGATGCCCTTGGAATCACACAATGCCTGATACTTCTCAATGTTCGGAAAACCGATGACGATGAACTGAATATCATGCATCTTTTTTGCGGCCTTTGCAAAAGCTTCGATCATGACATCTGCACCCTGATACGTCACCAATAATCCCATAAAAAGTACGCGCGGCCTCTTCTTTTCTATTCCATATCGTAATGCAAGTTCATTATTCATTCGCATCGGCCTGAATATCCCTGTATCAACGCCGTCATGGACATTCGTACGTCGCGTTTCCGGTACACCGAACGATGAAAGTTCTTTCATCATGCTGTCGGACTGTGTAATGACATGGAAGTAGTTCGCTATTCGCCGCTCAATGAAAGAAAGCAGTTTATGACGCAAGCTGTTGCGGTTCACAAAACCGTGCGCGATGGATTCCCCGGTAAGCGAACCTTGCATGTCGAAAAGATATTTCTTCTTGCGGAAGAAGAATTGCAGCGCACGCGCGATAAGAGCGCCCTCATGCAGATGTCCATGGATGATGTCTGGGCGGAAGCTGAGCGCGGTTGCGAATGCGGTTATCGTAAGGAATGGGAGCAGCAGTATCTTCGTATAGGACGGCCCTGCTGCTATTTTTTTATACCAGGGAGGGTTCAATGTTCGTACGATCTTCACGCCCGGCACGTCGCGTCCGAGGCCGTATGTGCAGAGAACGATTGAATGCCCTAGCTTCTGCAGCGCCTTGATCTCCTCGTATATCTGTGTATGACAGCCGCGGTCCGCAAAAAAAGGCGTCGGAGCGATCATGAGTATCTTCATGCGTTCTCTGTCAGTGCTCGAGGAATGCGAGGAGTGTATTTGAAACATGCCGGACGTCGTCCTCGGTCATGCGCATGTGAAGCGGAAGGCTTATTATCTCGCGCGATGCCTTCTCCGCCCGAGGACAGCTTCCCAGACCGTAGCGATACATCTTGTATTCAGTGTTCACGCGATAATGGACGCCGGGGAAAACATCGTTCGTGTTCAGGTGTACTATCGCCTCATTGCGCTTCTCCTCCGGCACCATCACCTGGAATAAATGCCGGGACGAAATGCAGTCGTCAAGCTGTTTCACGAACCGCACCGCACTGCTTTTAGAAAGACATTCCTGATACAGCAAAGAAAGCTTCCGTCGGTGCACATTGTGCTCATCGAGATATTTGAGCTGCACGAGCGCAATGGCTGCAATGACCGAATTACCGTGCGCTTTGTACCCTACATAGTCTACATCGTACAGCCACTTATAATTCCCGCCTTTCAGGGAGGAACGCGCGTACGTATCCTGATTGATGCCGAGCCAGCTCCACTGGCGCGCCTTTTTATCGAGCTCCGGGTCATTGAAGCATATCATCCCGGAATCGGCGGTCGGAAGGTTCTTTACCGCCTGATACGAGAAGACCGAGCAGTCAAGTCCGAGCCCCGCCTGCTTCCCGTTGTATTTCGTCCCCGACATATGCGCCGCATCGATGATGAGCTCAAGGCCTTTCTTTTTGCAGAGCGCCGCAATATCGTTCAAGCGCCCGGCATTCCCGCCGAACCCGACATACATTACCGCGCGTGTTTTTTTTGAGATCTTTGAATCTACGGAATCCGGGTCGAGGCACAGGGTGTCATCGACATCGGCGAACACCGGTTTCAGCCGTTCATACATGATGGCATGATTCGTGGAAACGAATGTCAGCGGTGTTGATATGACCTCGTCGCCGTCCTTCCATCCCCGCTCCTGTTTATAGAGCGACATGGCAAGGGCAAGCCCCGCGGTATTCGAATTGAGAAAATGGGCGTTCGGGAAACCGGAATATGCTTTCCACGCCTCTTCGAATTTTGCTGTTTTGAACCCGATGCCTGTCCAGCCGACCTCGAGGCATTCGCGTATCTCCGCAAGGCATTCGTCAATGCTGTATGTCGGCAGAAAAAGCTGTATTTTTTTACCCATGATCAATTCCTCGCCTGTCGTATACCTGAACTCGGAAAGAATATTCCTTTGGACATAACGATCCGGGTAGACGCAGTGCCGTACACTATAAACGTTTCAGCGCAATTTGTAAATACCCTCGTCCACTTTCTCAAAATACCGTTTCATTGTCTGTGCCGGTTCGCCGAGAAGGTATCGTATCTCCTTCTGACGGTAAAGCGCCACGTCCTTCTCGTTCTCCGGGGGAGTGCAATACAGCCGATCAGTATAGAAAACTATGAACGTCCCTCGGCTCATCACGACCTCTCCTGGTGCGGTAAGCTTCGTTAGCTTTTTCGCTGTCTCCACCATAGGCGGGAAAACTTTCCCGAAATAACTGTGATACCAGTACATATCGTACGCATTCTTGAACGCAGTGCTGATGAACAAGAAGCCGATCACTGCGACACAGAGAAGGAACGGAACATTCGCCGATGCCGAACCGTTCCGCCGTCGAAGAATGCGATTGATAAGTACAGCGATGCCGAAAAGAACGCCGATACTGAATGCAGTAAGTGCCGCGAGCAGCGGATATCCGGCTTTTGTTGAGAACGCATCGAGTGAAGATATGGTGTGAAGTATCCAGTGTCCGAAATTCGTTCGCCCATCGATAGCTGCCGATACAGCTGCGCCTCGTATCAGCTGAAGTGAAAAGAACGACCTTGCCTCCGACAACAGCGGGTAAAGCGCTGTCACAGATAGACATGACGCAAGCGCAAAAATATAGACCTTTTTACTTGCATTATTCCGAAGTGCTTCCCATCCGGCTTTTACCGCGATGACCGCGGCGAGAATAAACAGCGGAAAAACTGAGAACAAGTAATAATTATGCGCGGCATAGATATTTTTTAAGAAAAAATAGTTAACGCAATGTCCTGCCATGAGAATGAAAAGTGCAGCGTTATACCGGTCATTCCCTTCTGCCCCGGCTCCGCCATTCGATAGTATTCGAATAAATCTGCGTGCAAGCACCATGAATCCGACGACGCCGCCGGTGAACAGTAGAAGACCGAAATCGCCGATCGTACGGTTGATGATGAATATCATATTCTTCGGATGGAATGTACCGAATAAACTCCCGATGACCTTCATTGGCCCGTAGTAGTTATGATCCCCCGTTACCATGAAATTGATAAAAAACAGGAAATCGAATTTCATGCATGCCAATACAGCGACCGGCACGACAAGTGCTATCAATGCGGTCAGATAGTATTTGATTTTACTGCCGGCCGCCCTCATTGATCCGTCAATGAATGGATACAGCACCACGGCAGGAGCTGCAATAAAAAAGTAATTCATTTTCCCGGCGATACAGAGGAGCAATGAAAGACCGATGACAAGAACGCTTTTCAGTACCGCTCTGCCCTCAATTGCTGCGAGATGAATAAGCGAGACGAGGAACACCGCCTGATACAGTACGGAAAATGATTCGGCGAATGGGCGAGTGGAATGGAATAATGCGAAGAACGAAAATATATAAAAAAGAGAGAATAGGAGATATTCCGTCATACTCTTACGTATCCGTAGAAAAACAAAGATCGAGAGCAGTATATAAGCGGCAAGATAATGCATGAATGAATACCATCGTGCAGCGATCGATCTCGCTTCAAACCCCGACACCCCTGTTATTCGGTATAGAACTGCCGCCATGAGCGCATTGATCGGCGATTCATATCCGGTAAATATATTCCGCTCGTGCCCATATGTGTGCAGCCCGTCTGTAGATTTCGCACGAGGATTATAATCTTCAAGATAGACAAATTCATCGACTGTATTTTGGGGTGAGCCGTCATTTCCACTTTTCCTTGCAAATCCATAACGGGTATGAGCGTGAGCAGGATCACCGTGGCGGGCTATATCGGAACTCAGGTCCATGAATATCATCGGTTTAAGATCATGGCCGAAGTTCATTGGCACACGAATACTCATCGCTGCCAGTACGATCATAGTCGCAGCACAAGCAGCCATGATCGCCAAATATACGATGAGCGAACGGCTATCTGCACTCAACGAACGAACGATCTCTTTTTCTCGCATAGTGTTTCTTGTAGCCATAATATCATAGGCTTATCAGGAAAGCAATAAATATACGTGCACTTCCTCAACGTCTGTCCGAGACTCCACGTTCATCAACAAGGCCACAATATAATCTTTCATATTCCTTTGTGATGCTTTCCCAAGTGAAACGCGCCTTCCATGCGGCATATCCTGCATCCTGCATTCTGCGACGCATATCATCGTCTTTATAGAGCGATACAAGTGCCCGGGCGGCGGCGGATACATCGACATGCGAAAACCCATTATCGTCTTTCTCCGTTGGGAGCACGATCCCCGCATTCGACCACGATGCTATCTCGTCAGCATTGCCGACATCTGCAGCAATGAACGGCGTACGTGAAGCCATGCACTCGAACAGCACTATCGGAGAACATTCAATATTCGATGGAAACAGAAAAAGATCGGCCGCAAGATAGGCTGCTACCGTTTCCTCACGGGTAAGACTTCGAACGATTAGCCGTTTCCCGCATCGCTCGCGCTTCCATTTAGTTCTATACCGTTTTTCAGCAGACGAACAGAGTTCCGCACATCCAACATGCTGTCGTACCGGACGCGGATATAGGCCAAAGATCGATAGCACAGCCTTGATCATGTTTTTAATACGGCGCTTCAACGATATCGTCCCGGCAGGACCTTCACCGATAAAATTTCCGACCATAAGGAGTACCCCATTGTGAATATCCGCAGCATCGAACATCTCATAACATTCCTTATGCCCTTTCACGCCGGTATGAGAACCGACATGAAGGATAAGGAATGTATCTTTGCCGATCTTCAGCTTCTTCCGGATATCGATGTTCGGCTTCGCTGTGAACTCCTCTTCGCTCGCGCCGTTCGGTATAAGTACGCGCTTTTCAATGCCGTTCTCACGGGCGAAATTCACATCGCGGTAATCATCCGAAAGGAATACAGTGGCGTCATATTCTTTCATCCACGACTTCATCTTTTCAAAGTAGTCGCGGTATTCCGGCCAGTGCAGCCCTGAGAACCCGGTCGGCACAAATACCTTTTTCGCTGTTATCTTTCTCAAGATTGGGAGCATTGCATCGGTAGCCCATTGCTGTGCGGCAAAATTCGTTACCACGTCGAAATTCGAATGCTGAAGGAAATCTTGGTACGAAGCAATATCACCTTCCATCCCTTGAGCGGCATTCCCGCGAACATTGAATTCCACGATGTTCACACCATTGATCTTTCTCTCATGGCGATCCGGGTGAGTATTTGTTGCAACGGTCACACGGTGGCCGAGATCCACCAAACCCTCAGAAAGTCTCTTTACCACCTCATACATACCGCCCATGCTCGAATGATAATTCTCCAGTGTGTGTAATATACGAAGCTTCTGTATCCGCTCGATGAATGCTTCTGATCCGGACTGTTTTAGCGCCCACGGGAGAAATGTTCTCACCAACTCACGCCACTGCTTTTGAACAGAGACGGCCGGGCGCGTGGTGCGTACAGAATGTGCGGCATCATCTGAATAACGAACAAGCGGCTCAGAAAGGAATATGACATTTGTCTGTGTCGAAAGCCTCATCCAAAGCGAATAGTCTTCTGCAGTGCAATATTCTTCTTCCGGAAAACCTTCGATAATGTCGAACAATGATCGATGCACTATGATCGAACTGCAGATTATTGGATTTATCCTCTCATTCAAAACATCAAAGGTGATGGGCGAACGCTGCCAGTCAAGCAAATTCCCGGCCTCGCTTTTATCCGGGAGAATGCGAATGGCGTTTGTCGAGCATGCCTTCTCATTGCATCCCTTGAGTGCGGAAAGCTGCTTTTCCAGCTTATCCGGCATCCACTCGTCATCGCTGTCGAGGAATGCTATCCACTCTCCGCGAGCGAGCGCGATACCGCGATTGCGGGGGATAGCGGGCCGACCGCCGCGTGGCCCCTGGATGAAACGAACACGAACATCATTGATGCCGCGTACAATATCCATCGTGGTGTCGGTCGATCCGTCATCACACACGAGCACTTCCAGGTCTGTGAATGTCTGACAAAGTACGCTGCGCACGGCATTCCCGATAGTAAGTGCCCGGTTCCAAGTTGGAATAATAACGGATACGTACGGCATACAATCCCAGTGTTATTGCTGTTTTTTTGTCCCGAAAAGATAGAAATTCCCCGGAATATGTTCTATTTCACAATTGACCCAGCGTATATTCGGTGCGTTTTTCTGCATGTCCCTGAAATAACTTGTGTTGTCCCGCCCGTCAAAAGCATCCTGATAAGCGATAAGGACATGATCGAATCGCCCGATCACGGATGAGAACATCTGCCGCAGATCATCGGTCGCTTCGCTCAATGACCACGTTGCAACGAATATTGACGGAGATGCATTGTGCACCTCGGTCAATACGGGGGCGAGCTGTGTCGCATCAAAAAATGAGTGAACACCGGGCTGTGTACCGCCGAGTGGAACACCGGTAGGAATACCGAGGGAACGAAGATAAAAATTCTGAAGATACACAAGCTCCGGCAGATCAAATATCGAATAATATCCGTGATAACCGACTGCATGAAATACACGGCACAGTGAACCATACCCGCCGCCGAACTCAAACACTGCCCCGGTTTTCGGCAGAGCAATACCGAGGCACTCTTCAAATCGCGCCAAATGATATACATGGTGTATCAAATTTGCACTGCTCCGTGAGTATGCAGCATACCTGGCGGGATTTCCAGTGTAATGTTCGCGCAGCACCCGTCCCCATCGCGCCCATTCGCTCCGCTTAAGGAACGCCAGCTCAATTTCCGTCCAAGCCATCGTTTCAATGAACATTGTGCTTTTAATGACATCCCATTGGAGAAAATTCCTGACATCATCATTTGCGACAAGATGTTTTAGTCGATCTGAATATTTTTTCCACGAACCAGTCGCTGCCGTTGCCATCGGAAGTGCTGCGTACTGCTGCTTGATCTCAGCGATCGCTTTTTTTGAGATACAAAGGCGGGACGCTAAACCTGCCAGCGCTTTCCGGAAAGTGCACAGTAGTTCCATCATGAAGCCATTCCTAAATAACAACCTGAATTGTCTTGTATTGCATGGTCAGAAATATACTGCAGTGATGGTATCATTTCAGTATTGAATTATCAAGCGCTCGTTTGACGACAAATCTTTTGAAATATACCGTATAATATCGGATATCTGCTTTTGTTAGCAACTCATTCACGTCGTTGACGATGTTGTATCGTATGCAATTCTTCCATTCATGTCCGGTAATGAAAAAATCTGCGAAGTCCGCGATCAAAGTCTGTCTATTCCTGCCGTATGCATGCTCCAACAGCAGAAAAAAAACATCCTGCATAGGATAGTATGAAATACTTTTTTTATTGAGCATCACCCAGGAATTATTCCGGTAATGAAGCAGCCAATGATGCACCGGTATATTAAAAAGGAATTCATAGAAACAGCTGGGAGCTTCAAGGTATCCGCGTTTCCCAACCCGCTGCATCTCGCTCAGGAAAAGCGGTAATTCCTCCGCAGGGACATGCTCAATGACATGCGAGCAGATAATATAATCGAATTCATTGTCTTTGAACGGAAAGGTACTTCCCCCATAAAAGAATACTGGCTTATCGTACTTTACCGGTTTCGCACTGCCGCGCTGCCATCGCGCTTCTTTTCTGCTTGTAAACCGCCTTTCCAAGAACGCGTCTGCACGAGGATGCGGAGAGCCGCCGGGGCCTATCTCAAGTACCCGGTCACCCGGACGGATATTTTTGATTCGCTCTGGAAAAAACACGCGCGCTCCTTCATCGCACTCGTTCAGCGATCGATAATGCAGGGCTCCATTCCCATCGGGGAAATGGATTTATCAGCCCGTATGATGTCGATCCTGCCGGCGATACTGAAAAGGTGAAGCAGTTCTCAAGCCAGTCAAGGACATCTGAGATCTGCCCGTTCTCGGTGAAGGTGATGGTGACGGAATATTTTCCGGGGGCCAGCGGCAGGCGCTCAATGATAAAGTCGATATAGCCCTCACCATCGATCGATCTCCGTTTACTCCCGTCAAAATTCGTATAATTCGAGATGAGCATCGCGCCATTCTCAGTAGTAATACTCATTGTTACGACCGGGTCACGTACGATCCGTGTACACGCATAGCGGATCCTACATCGGAATGGCTCTCCGTGCACTGTCGTGCTGCGGTGAACGCCATCGCTGCCGACGATATCGACAGAAACTATCCGTGCCATTGGATCATTATTTACGCGCGTGCCAACTGCCTCCCTGCTTCCTTGATTCGTGAAGACCTTTGTCTCATAACGTCCGCATACGTCAACAGCAGTGCCATCAAGCGCAACCGCCCCGTGCTGTACCCAGAGAGCGCGCTGACATGAATTCTTGACCAGCTGCATCGAATGACTGACAAGGATTATGGTACCGCCGTTCTTCTGGAACTCGGCGATCTTGCGAAAGCACCGCAGCGCGAACTCAAGATCACCGACCGCAAGCACTTCATCGGCCAGTAGAATGCTCGGATGTGAATGAATAGCAATGGAAAAACCTAGCCGTACCGTCATCCCCGATGAATACGTGGATACCGGAGCATCGATGAATTCACCGATATCGGCAAATGATACGATATTATCGAATTGCGCATTCACTTCCTGCCGCGTCATACCGAGAATGGTCCCGTTGAGATAGATATTCTCACGTCCCGTCATATGCGGATGGAACCCCGCACCGACGGCAATAAGCGCGCCGATGCGTCCGCGAATGCTGATACGTCCCTTGTCGGGAGGAAAAATACCCGTAAGCAGGCGCAGGAGCGTCGATTTCCCCGAGCCGTTGGCGCCGATGAGCCCGAGCGTCTCCCCGCGTTTGAGCGAGAAGCTCACATTGTCAAGCGCCCAGAATTCCCCCGGACGAAGCTTCTCCCGGGAATAGGGAATACCGACCATGCTTCTCCCGATATCGAGCGCACCGTAGAACATACTGCGTTTTACGCTGCGGCAGAACTTCTTTGAAAGCCCCTCGACTTCAATTACAGTATCGGTATCCATGCTGTCTCTTGCCTGTGGCCCGTCAGATCATTTTCTCTATCACTTTATCCTCGGAAACGTAGAAGAGGTTCCACGCTGCGAGAAAAAGGACAAGTGAAGCGAGTGATGCTATGAGATATCGGTCAAAATGCTCCGCTTTGCCGTACACGATCATATCGCGTGCAAAACCGACGAAATACGTGAGCGGATTATAGGCAATGATCTTTTGCAATACCGGGTTCTCGACCGACGGCGCATAGATGACCGGTGTTATGTAGATGATAAGCCCGAGCACTATGTTCATCACACGCGTCGCCTCAACGGCCACCACGTTCACCACCGTCATGACAAGCCCGATCGCCGAACCGAGCAGGAAGAACGGCAGCATGAACAGCGGGAAGAATATTATCTGCCAATGCGGTATGATGCGGAAGATGAGAAGCGCTGCGATGGCAACGGCGAATGACATGATGAAATTCGCCAGATACTGCGCCACCTGTTTAATGAGGAATGCCTCATGCGGATATTTCACCTGCATGATGAACCCAGCCCCGGCATCGAGCGTACCGAGCGCTGCCATATAAAATCCCATGAACATGCCGTAAATGGTCGAGCTCAGAAGCACATACGCAGGGTAGGGAATACCGACGTCACCGGGTTTCAGTATGCCGGTAGCGTTCATGATGAGCCAGGAGACAATAGCCAGGAGCGGTGTGATGAATACCCAGGCAATGCCGAGGAACGATTTCTTGTATACGCCGAAAAAATCCCGCTTGAACATCTGGGCAATGAGGTCGCGCGAGGTATAGATATCGGCCGCCATGGTGCGCCATACACCGAACAGACCGAGCCGCGAGCGCGAATTCGGTTCATAGATGATCATGCCGTCAGTTCGCTTGTTCGTACGGAACTCCTTATCGGTGCTCGCGAATATCATATTTCGCATCCATGGAATTGTCAAACCGCTCACCACTTCGTATAGCGGATTGCTGCATCATCAAATTGCATTTTCCTGGATTTCAACTATCATCCCTCCCGAAAACGAAGGGGGGCTCATGGCACTCGTTAAACTGACTGCGATCATCGATGAGGCAGAATTGCGCACCTGGAACGATGCCGCCCGTGACCTTCCGATGTCCGGGTATAATCTGTGCGCACCTCGAAATACTCGAATTTGCGGCAAGCAAATTCGAGTATTGTCATCAAAATGTGCGCAAAGGGTGGTCGAGAAAAACGGGTTTTTCGAGGCCCCCTGTTCCTGAGCGTGAATATACACCGGCAGAAGCGGGAAGCGGCCCCCGTCCGCCTTTATACCGGGGATGGGATCCTCATGGGAACGCATTAGATACATCCCGGATCCATACCACGTCCGTATCACCTTCGTTTCAGAGTCGTTTTGGAACCGTTTGGAAGTCGTCCACACATCGCTTTTGAGTATACCGTTCAAGCGGGAGGGGGTTCGCGCTTTGAGATCATGCTGCACCATGGTGCGAATCATGGACCAGAGCGTTTCCATGCACTGATATCACTCATTTATTCTGGAAGAATGACCAAACCGGGGACGGCTTGAAAATGTGCATCGGTAGACAACAGCATCGCCCCGCATTCGAACGTTATCGCGGCTATCCAAAGGTCGTTCGCTGGAATAGGCGAGCCCGCCTTCTTCAATTGATGATATATCCGGGCGTAGAAATCCGCGGTATCTTCCGAAACAATAGCAACATTCACTCGTGGTGAGGACAGGAACTGATCAAGCTCGTGTATATTAGTACGCTCCCGGCGTCCGCCCTTGAACCCTGCTTTGAGTTCGCCAAGCACTATCGAGGGGATGAATATCGCTGAGGCGCGGGCGATCATGTCCACGATACGCTCATCGCCCCTTTTGAACTCAGAGTATGCGGATGTATCGCATACGATCTTCATTTCCAAAGATCCTTGTCGATCGCATTAAGATCCGCTGTAGCGCTCTTGAATTCCTCAAGATCCTCATCGCTCCATGTCCCCGCCAAAGCGCTCAGATCGTCATACCGGCGTTCTTTCCCCGATGGAAGCAGTTCTTTTCTAAGACTTTCAATGATGACCTTATTTACGCTGGTTTTATCGCTCAGCGCCTTCTTTTTAAGCGCTTTTTCAAGCTGCGGCTCGATGTTCCTGAGACTTATTGCATGCATACAATACCCAATATTTATGATACAACAATGATATCATGATTTGATAGCATGTCAAGCGTAGCGACGGCATCCATTCACATATTTTCCGTATCATGATATACCATAATCTCGGGAGTGCCTGCATGACCATACTCGTCACCGGCGGCGCCGGTTTCATCGGTTCTCATACCGTACGCGCCCTCCTTGCGCGCGGGGAACGCGTCGTTTGTATCGATAATTTCAACGATTACTACGATGTCCGGATCAAAGAGGCTAATACCGCCTCATTCGCCGGGAACGCATCGTTCTCCCTGCACCGCGCCGACATCTGCGATCGTGAATTCATGACAGCGCTCTTCAAGCAGTATAAATTCGATGCAGTATGCCATCTCGCCGCACGCGCCGGTGTGCGCCCGAGCATTGCCGATCCATTCATATATCAGCGAACGAATATCGAAGGGACTTTGACACTGCTTGATCGTGCCCGTCAATACGATGTGAAGAATTTCGTCTTTGCATCATCGTCATCTGTTTACGGTAATAGTCAGAAAATACCGTTCTCCGAAACGGATAATGTCGATAAACCAATAAGTCCGTACGCAGCGACGAAACGCGCGACCGAGATCATTGCATACACCTACCATCATCTCTACGGCCTGCCCATCACCGCGCTCAGGTTCTTCACCGTATACGGCCCCTCGGGGCGCCCCGACATGGCGCCGTATCTCTTCACCGACGCCATCGCCAATGGCCGCACGATAACGCGCTTCGGCGACGGCACGAGCAAGCGCGATTACACCTATGTCGATGACATCGTACAAGGGATACTTGCGGCTATCGATACGGCACTGCCGTATGAGATAATGAATCTCGGCAACAACAGCCCCGTAGCGCTCAACGACTTCATCGCGACGATAGAGCGCCATCTCGGGAAGAAAGCCGTCATACAGGAAAAGCCCGTGCAGCCGGGCGATGTCGACATCACTTACGCCGATATTTCAAAAGCGCAGAAACTGCTCGGATACAGACCGACGACATCCATCGACGAAGGCCTCGGGCGATTTATTGACTGGTATAAGGGCGCCTCCAGAAACTCACTTTCGCGTACCAAATAGCTTCGGGTAAATACGATTTTCTATCGTTTTCTGGCGTCCTTGTGGCCGAGTAAAGATTAAAAACTCGCCTGCGGCGAGTTTTTAGAGGATTGCCATAAGAAGTCGCGATCGTCATGAATCCCTGAAAAGCGGCTACGGGACTTTTACCATTTCACGAATGATACGCGCCAATGACCGATCAGCGTCCTCTGCGGACATTATCTTCCCTTCGGCCCATCGTATCTGAGCAAGCCACTCGCGGGGAAACGATTCAAGGCGAGTCAAGGTCGTCAGAATACCGGTGATGATAGTAACAGCGGGAAAGCGCGGTACCGCCGGTCAGGTAGAACGGCGTACCGCTCTCCTCAACGAGACGGCATACCTTATTTTGCAGCGGATAGAGCGTATTTTCGTACTGCATAATCGAGTCCTTCACGTATTGCGCGTATATGTATGCGCTCGCGCACCTTCGGCCATTCCTCCGCAAGCAATGGCAATGGGACGATCGATAGAAGCTCATAATAGCTGAGTCGTTCTATCGCACGGATAAGTGCCCATTCATGGGTAGGCCAGCCGGAGGTTTTTCCCGTCAGGGCGTTATAAAGATCATCCGCGCTGATGTCGTAATCCCAGACGGTCTTTTTGAGCAGTTCTTCCCTTGTCATATCAGTACTATACCCGTTTGCCGATGTACTGTCAATCAATGAGACGTCAATATCGCCCTTGAGTAACACCCCGAGATCGGCCCCGAAGACACTTAATTGCTTATCCCCCACGACACATCGCCCGGGTCCTCAAGCTCGCTCTCGCTCGCAAGGTAGAAGGCAAGCGCTTTCTGTCCGAGAACACGCGCCAGGGAGAAACGGAACGCATCGTTGATGGGTTCGTGATACTTCTCATGCATCACCTTTATCGCATAGCGGGCTATGTTCACGCCGTCGCGTACGGAATACGCCGAGCCGTGTCGATGGCCCTTCTGCAGAAAGCCCACGGTGAGATTGAGTATGTCGTCGGTGGCGAACGGGATGTTTATCTTCAATATCTCGAATTCCTCTTCCGCGCCGGGGAAGCCTATCTCTATCGTCGGCTGCAGCCGCGAATGGATGTACTCGGGTATCTCATACGTGCTCGCATCATCGTTCATCGTCACCGCGATGCGGAAATCTTCATGCGCCTTTATCTTTATCCCGGCGATGATGCTTTCTACATATTTGCGGTCATCAAGGAGCGGCGCCAGGGACGCCCACGCCTTCTCGTTCATGCGATTGCCCTCATCGAGTATCGCAACACCGCCCTGTATCATCGCTGTCGCGAGCGGGGAAGCGTGATAGGTGATGCGATTATTATCCCCGATGACCGGCGTTATGATGAGGTCTTCCGGTCGCATGTCCATGGTGCACTGCATGATGTACACGGGGCGTTTCAATATATTTTTCGCCGCATGATACGCGAGCGTCGTCTTCCCGGTGCCGGGTTTGCCGACAAGCCGCGGATTGAGCGGTTTATCGTCCTTCGCCACCGTTATCCACGCAGCGGTGATCTGACGCAAAAGGTCCACACCGCCCACCCATTGCACGGCTATCTCGTCCACGGGGGACAAGGTAAGCTCTACTCCGTCGATAGTTATTTTTTCCATTGTGCGCTCAAAGCCTTTTGATCATTTTTTTCATGCCGTTGATCGCAAATTCGATATCCGTGAGCGATACGGCGTAGCAGCAGCGTATATTGTCCTTGCCTTCTACACCGAAGGCTTCGCCCGGAACGACGGCGATATTCTCCTCGTTGAGAAGCTTTAGTGCAAATTCCTTACCGGAGAGACCTGTCTTTTTCACCGACGGAAAAACGTAAAACGCGCCTTTGGGCAGGAAGCAATCGAGACCGATGTCCTTAAGGCCCGCGTAGATGAAATTCCTGCGCTGTTCATATTCACGGCGCATCTTCTCGCGCTCTTCGCCGCCGTTCCTGAGCGCCTCGATAGCCGCTTCCTGTGCGATCACCGATGCGCACATCATCGTGTACTGATGTATCTTCATCATCGATTCTATCACGGGCGGTGTCCCGCAGGCATAGCCGAGCCGATAGCCGGTCATCGCATACGATTTCGAGAAGCCGTTGAGATAGATGAGGTTCTCTTTGGGCAGATGCCTCGCTATCGATTCGAATGTATCGTAGATGAGCTCGCTGTATATCTCATCGACGATGACATAGATGCCGTGCTTTGCGGCAAGCTCAGCGATGCGTTTGAGCTCATCGATGTTGCCGGTGGCGCCGGTGGGATTGTTCGGGAAGCAGATGATGATGGCCTTCGTCTTCGGCGTTATCGCCTTGGCGAGATCGTCCGCAAGGAGATCGAAATTGTTGGCGAGGTATGTCGGCACCGCCTTCGGTACGCCGTGGCACATGCGCACGATGTTCCCATACGAGACGAATGCCGGCGAATGGTATATCACTTCATCGCCCGGTTCTATGAGCGCGCGGAGCGCAAGATCGAAGGCCTCGCTCACACCGACGGTGACGAGCACCTCGTTGGACGGCGCATACGTGTGCCCTATGCGCGGCGCAAGATAGGTCGATATCTCCTCGCGGAGGGAAAGGAGGCCGAAGTTCGATGTATACATCGTCTTCCCGCGTTCGATCGCGAATATGCTCGCCTCGCGTATATGCCAGGGCGTCACGAAATCCGGTTCGCCCACGCCGAGCGATACCACATCGTCGCGTCCAATGACAAGTTCGAAAAAATCGCGTATGCCCGAGCGCGGGAGCTCGACGATATGCGGTGCAAGACGTTTCATCGATTATTCCTTATCCTCCGCTTCAGGGCGATACCTTGAGGCGTTCCACGGTCTCAGCCTCATCGAGGAGTATCCCATCCTCTTTGTACGTCTTCAGCACAAAGTGCGTTGCCGTATGGAGGATGCGGTCTATCGTGGAAAGCTTTGTCGATACGAAGCTCGCTATCTCCTTCAGGTTCTTCCCCTCGACGAAGATGAGGAGGTCATAATTCCCCGACATGAGATAGAGCGATCGTACTTCGGGAAATTGATAGATGCGCTTGCTGATGCGGTCGAAACCGCCCTCGCGCTCAGGCGACATGCGCACCTCGATGACGGCGAACACCTTGTCCTCGAACACTTTTTCTTTATTAATGATGGCCTTGTAGCCAAGTATCATCTTCGTATGTTCGAGCTCACGCACAATGACGCTCACTTCATCCGCCTTGATGTTGAGAAGTGTTGCGATGTAGTCGTGCGTCGCATGCGCGTTCTGCGCGAGTATCTGAAGTACGCTGAGATACCGGTCGTTCATGGGTTCTCCTTGCACCGCGGCATGCCATGGATGCACACAGTGTAAGGATTATACAGCGACGCGATGCAATATCAATATCAAGCACGAGACCGTCGCGAAAATAGAGAACAGCGGGTTGCAACCCGCTGTTCTCATCGATCCTGATAAAAATTTGGCGCTTATTATTCTTCGTTATGGTCGAATAGCATTTTCGCGACAGTCGGTGGGGGTTTTAAGTCATTCTTTCGGCAATGTGAACGAGTCCCCTGTCTCCCGTATCCAGCGCTCAAGTCGTGCGAGAAGCTCCTTTCGCCGTTTCTCGTATGCTTTGTTATGCGCAATATTCATCTGCTCGTAGGGATCGATCGTAAGATCGAAAAGCAGCCACGATAGACCCTCGAAACAGACGTATTTCCAGCCGTCGCGTGTTATGACGCCGCGCCACGGTTTGTCGATGGAATGCCCGTGCCCGGTAGCTGTCACCGATTGTATAAATGCGCTGTCAGGTTCATCAGGCGAAGCGGCGTTCTCACGCAGGCGATAATGCGACATATCGCAGCCCTGCATCCACGCCGGTTTCGCTATGCCGCAGAGGCCGAGCGTCGTCGGCGCGATGTCGACATGGTTCATCATTCCCGGAACGTTCCCCGCGCCGTGGTTATCGTACCGCATGGGCGATTCGCCGCTCACGATGAACGGTATGCGTATCGATTCCTCGTACGGATTGGTCTTCCTGAACATGCCGTGCGAGCCGTGCATATCCCCGTGATCGCTGAAGAAGATGATATGTGTTTCCTTATCGATGCCCGCACGCCGAAGCGCCGATATCACCCTGCCGACATTCGCGTCGATGTTCTCTATCATACCGTACGCGCCGGCAAGATCACGCCGCGCCGTCTCGATGATGCCCGGTATGGCAGGAACGTTCGGCCGCATCGTTATCGTCGCCGGATTATGCCGCGCCATGTATTCCGGGGGTGCGATATACGGGTCATGCGGCGGCTGCACCGAAAGCACGGCGAAGAACGGCTTCGATCGCTCCAGCGCACCCGCCTCCGCACGTTCATCGATGTGTTCGATGAGCATATCGGTGAGCACATCGGTCTCATAGCCGGGGAGGCGATAGAGGTCGATATTCGCATCGCCTCGATGGCCGTGTACCCAGGTATCCCATTGGCTGTTATTGTTCTCATAACCGATCCACGTATGGAATCCGCCGCGGCGTTCTTTATCGATATGATGCATGGTCGCGCGTCCCTCGCGCTCGTGGAAACCGTCCAGATGCCATTTGCCGAAATACGCGGTGTCGTAGCCTGCGTCATTGAACACATGCGCGAGCGTCTTCTGGCCGGCAGGCAGCGGATACTCGTGGCCCACAACGCATTTGTGCGGGTACATGCCGGTAAGCATCGAGCCGCGGAACGGACAGCAGAGCGGGAATCCGCCGACAGCATTGGTGAAATTGACGCCGGTAGCTGCAAGCATATCGATGTTCGGCGTGTTCACATTGGGGTCACCGTTACAGGAAAGCGCTACGGCTCTCAGCTGATCGGTAACTATCCAGATTACGTTCGGGCGATCCATAGGTACTCCTTATCCATATCAAATATACTTAGTGAAGGACACGATGTACATGGAATGGATTGAACGGTATGGAGATAATTGCTGTCGCTGCGCGCAGCATCGTATCATGCCGTTGTTGTCATCCCTGCAGAACATTCCCTCACGCAGGCGTTCATCGCCGCATCCATGTTCCTATCGCTCGTGCCGCGACCCGGGTAGAGCTGAATGTGAGCGGCGCCGCTGCCGGCGAATTCACGTATCCTGTCGTCGATACGCTCGGGCGTAAGCTCGTTCATCTCCTGCGGCGTAAGCTGCGTCCAGAAATTTCGCCCCATGATGGAATTCATTTCCACAAGTGACAGGTTCACGCATCCGGCCCCGTGAAAATCGGTTATGCCGACCTCATCCCGTGCAATGCGAAGATGCTCGGTGCGCAGAAGTTCGCTGTGCATGAAGCGATGCTTCTGCCCGGCGTAGAGACGTCGATAGTACGGTACGGCGAATTCGCGGTACATCTGGGGGGAAAGCAGTCCGGAAAAGTCATCCCCGGTATAGCCGTGTCCGGTGTACGTGCTTCCATCGATCGCAGCCCCGATGCGGGATGCTTCTTCCATAACGTCGGTCACGAGCGCAAGCAGGCGATGCGCCGCAGAAGGACATTCCGCCATCCAGGTGAATATCGCGCTGTCGCTTATCTCCACCGCGGTGCTAATCACCGAGCCGCTGTGCCAGAACGGTGCGTCGAAGCCGTGTGCACGATAATATTCCCAGAAACGCCGCCGTTCCCGGAATAGACCGCTTCCGGCAATGTCGATGGGCGAAAGACCGTCGATGTCGTTCGGCGATGACACGACGGGCGAAGAGGTATCAAGATAGGGTATCTCATCCTCACTTGTCTCCCGCATGGTCATGCCGAAAAACCGTGAAGCACCGCCACGACCGTCCGAATCCGGCGCAATACGTACGGAACGGACCGCCTCTTCGCCGAAACGCCGTCTGACATGTTCTTGTGCGGCGAGCTGTGCACGGAGCATGGATTCCGGCGACCTGTAGTATTCCCGATATGTCATGCCCGCATACTCGGTATACGTGACATTGCAGAACGCGATATGCCATTCCGGATGTGATTCGCTCATAACAGCCTCCCACGCGTATGCTTTTTTATAATCGAGATCCATGGTACACTGCACTGCCATGGACTCGGTACAAGAATACCTGCATCCGGCATGGACGACCATGCACGAATCGGACAAAAACGTGCACTGCCGCGAATGTGTACGTCGACACGTCCCGAACGGGGGCTGATGATGCGCCTGCTCTTTCCGCGATTTGAAAGCACCGCAGCAATGCTCGATCTTTCTATACTGAAATGCGGATTTTCCGTCTCGCCGGGCTGGCATTACCCCGATACGAATGTCCCCTTCAACCGCCTCTACATAAACACCGGCGGCGATGCCTTCGTCTCAGTGAGCGGGCGCGTCACGCGTTTCCGGAAGCATTGGGCGTATGTTCTTCCGCTCAACCGGACCATATCGCTTTCATGCAAAAAGGGGATATCGATATTCTATGTCCATTTCACACTGCCTATGGGTGTGTTCGATATCTTTGAAGGCGATGTCGTACGCGGACACCCGATCGACGTCGACATACAACGCCTCATCGCGCAAGCGCGTTCGGCGAACATCGGCGATCATCTGTCGCTCCGCTCCGAGCTCGGGTCCATCATCGGCCCGTTCATTCATACCACCGGCGGCAGCATACGGAAGAGAATGATCATTGCCGAGCGCTATGCCGGCATCGTCGAATACGTGCGCACGAATACCTCGGCGAAGCTTGGCATCGGCACGCTTGCGGACATCGCCGGGACGACACGTGAAGCGCTCATGAAAAGGTTCAAACGCGATACGGGCATTACGCTCAAGCACTATATCGTGACAGCGCTCATCGAAGCGGCGAAAAAGCGCGTGCTCCTCGGAACGGGAGCGATACGCGTAATCGCGGACGAGCTCGGGTTCTCCGATGAACACTATTTTTCGCGCTTTTTCAAGAAGCACACGGGTTCGTCGCCGCGCGATTATCGCCGTGTCAATGCAGGATGACAGGGATCGCCTTGTAAGTTTCGATAGAAAGCTATTGACATCTGGTATAACTATTGTTATACTTTGTGCATGAAGACTGCAGTATCACTCCCCGATGCCCTCTATGCGAAAGCGGAAAAGACGGCAAAGCGTCTTGGCATGACGCGCAGTGGTCTTTTCGCGAAAGCGATAGAGGAATTCGTCGGCACCCATAATCCCGCCGATATCACAGAACGCCTGAATACTGTTTTCTCATCGCATGACAGCACTATCGATGGACCGATCCACGCCATGCAGTCGCGTGTTCTTAAAAAGGAGTCGTGGTAGTGACGCGTGGTGAGTTGTGGTGGGCGGATATACCCGAGCCGGAAGGATCAGCACCGGGATTTCGCAGGCCGGTATTGGTAGTGCAAGCGGATGCATTCACACAAAGCCGCATAAAAACGGTGATATGCGCCGTCATAACATCGAATTGTGCTCTTGCGGATGCCCCCGGAAATGTTTTTATTGACCGCTCCGAAAGCGGGCTCCCCAAGGATTCCGTTGTCAATGCTTCGCAGATCGTAACGCTTGATAAAACGATGCTTACAGAACGCATCGGCAGTATCGCACGGAAAACGATGCATCGTATCGATGATGGAATACGGCTTGTTCTCGATATCACGTGACTTGCCGTAGTGTTGTCTTTTCTTGACATTCCCCGTCAAAAAAATCCCAGGGACATCCTCCGTAACCCCCTCGTTTCAGAGTCGTCCCAAAGCCATTCCCGTTTTTGAGCACGCAATGTGCACTATATTGACATTTCAGGTACTGGTGTCAGGACTTTGCGATAGCCCCGACAACCGTGCGTATTGCACCGACCTTCCACGTAATAGTGTCCTCGCGCACGGGCATGACGAGCTGATTCAAGTCCTTCTTGTCAGGATATACGCCGCTGCCGGTGGTCGATGACAGCCTTTTCATCTTCCCATGGTCCACGCGGGAGTAATCATTGCACTTGATATAGAGATTGTAATCGCCCTCGATGACCGAGACTATCTTATACCGTTTGAGGAACGCCTTAAGCCGCGCTATCTCGAAGAGATGCGTTATCGCCTCCGGCACTTTCCCGTACCGGTCGACGAGCGAAGCGTGCACCGCATCGATGTCCTCTTCGTTCTCCACGCGGAGAATGTTCTTGTATATCTCTATCTTCTGCTTGGGCTCGTTCACATACGTGTCGGGGATGAATATATCATTACGCAGATCGATGACGGTATCGAATGTCACCTCGCGTATCTCGCCTTTCATCTTCGACACCGACTCTTCGAGGAGCTGCGTATAGAGTTCGTATCCCACCGCATGGATATTACCCGACTGCTCGCGCCCGAGTACATTGCCCGCGCCGCGTATCTCAAGGTCGCGCATGGCTATCTTGAACCCGCTCCCGAGGTCGGTATGTTCTGCTATGGCGGTAAGGCGCTTATACGCATCCTCGGATATGACGCGATTGCCCGGAAAGAAGAAGAACGCGTACGCCTCGCGGTCGCTACGCCCCACGCGTCCGCGGAGCTGATAGAGCTCGGCGAGCCCGAAGAGGTCCGCACGATAGATGATTATCGTGTTGCAGTTGGCGATATCGATGCCGTTCTCGATTATCGACGTCGACACAAGGACATTATATTCGCCCTCGACGAATGAGTTCATGATGTCCTCAAGCTCATGTCCTTCCATCTGCCCGTGGCCGATGCCGATGACGGCTTCCGGCACGAGCTTCCCCAGCATGACGGCGAACTCGTTTATCGACTGTACGCGGTTGTAGACGACGAAGACCTGGCCTCCGCGTGCAAGTTCGCGGCGTATCGCCTTCGCCATCGTCTCCTCGTCGAATTCGATGACATACGTCTGTATCGGGAGGCGATTGAGCGGCGGCGTTTCTATCACGCTGATGTCGCGTATCTGCGTGAGCGCGAGATTGAGCGTTCTCGGTATCGGCGTTGCCGTCATCGTAAGCACATCGACGAGCACCTTGTAGCGCTTAAGCGCCTCTTTCTGCTTCACCCCGAATCGCTGCTCCTCATCGACGATGACAAGACCAAGGTCCTTGAACACGACATCCTCGGCGAGAATGCGATGCGTGCCGATGAGAAGATCTACCTCTCCTTTTTTCAATGCGAGCACCGTGTCGCGCGTTTCCTTCGGTGCGCGGAAGCGATTGAGAAGACCGATGCGCACCGGATATTCCCTGAAACGCTCGCGGGCCGTTCTGAAATGCTGCTGCGAGAGCACCGTCGTCGGACAGAGAAGCGCCACCTGCTTTCCGGCCATGATGGACTTGAACGCCGCGCGCAATGCTACCTCGGTCTTCCCGAAGCCCACGTCGCCGCAGACGAGACGGTCCATGACCTTGGGTGTTTCCATATCGGATTTGATATCTGCTACCGCGCGCAGCTGATCGGGGGTTTCCTGGTAGGGGAAGGCCGCTTCAAAATCGTCCTGCCATGCCGTGTCCTTCGGGAAACCGTAGCCCTCGAGGGCATGCCGTATCGTGTATATCTTTATGAGCTCGGCTGCTATCTTCTCCGCGCTCTTACGCGCACGCTCTCGCACCTTATCCCACGCCTTGCCGCCAAGAATATCGAGCTTAGGGTCGGCCTTCGCCCCCGCCGACATGTATTTTTGTATGAAGTTTATCTGCTCGACGGGTATATAGAGCTTGTCATCCTTCGCGTATTCGATGAGGAGATAATCCTTCTCCTTGCCCGCCGCCGTGAGCCGTGTAAGCCCCTGATACCGTCCGATGCCGTGATTGACATGGACGACATAATCGCCGGGCGACAGATCGACGAAACTTTCGATGACGCTCTTGCGTGCTGACGGCGTTCGCTTGTATGTCTTCTTCCTCCGCCCGAACACCTCGCGGTCGACCATGAGCGTATAGTTCATCTCCCGGGAGATGAAGCCCTCGCTGAGATTTCCCACGGTAATGAAGAATGTCTTATCGGTACTTTCATCCGGTCCCAGTATCGGCGGGGCGAATTCGGCGAGCATCTGCACGAAGCGGTCGGCCTGCTCGCGATGGCTCGTGACGAGATTGACCGTTTGCCCCTCAGCCATGCGCTCACGGATATGGTCGGTGAACCCTTTGATATTTGCCTTAAAGCTCGCCCCCGCGCCAAAGGACAAGCGCACCTCGCCGTCCCTACCTGTACCGAACACGGCGAGTCGTACATCGGAACGCATGCGCGCCTTGATCTCATCATCCGAAAGATAGAGCGCGTCACTGCTGCCGGTCACCGCATATCGCGCATCCTGCTTGAAAAGAAAATCGATCTCCTTGCGATATTTCTCGGATGCGGCAAGCGATCGCTCACCCTCGTACCAGTACACGCGGGCATCCTTCTGCCAGGAGAACAGGGAGTCGGCCATATGGAAGAGCGGGAGATAATTCTCCGCCCCGCCGAAATAGGGGTCGCGGGCGAAATGTTCGCGTATCGTATCGGGAACGGTTTTTTCCGTGAATGCACGCTGTATCGTCGCGGCATCGTATATCGCCTCATGCGCGGGTATGATGAACGCACGGTCGAGCACGGTCGCTGACCGCTGGTCCTCGGCGGAGAAGAGCCGAACGCTTTCGACGACATCGTCGAAGAATTCGATGCGCACCGGGAGATGATGCGCGGGGGAATAGATATCGACTATGCCGCCGCGCACCGCGAACTCGCATTCAGCTTCTATCTCGTTCACTGACACATAGCCGAGACCCGTGAGGAGAAACCGAAGCGCATCCCGGTCCATCTTCATGCCCGGCGTTATCTCCGTTACATACTGCATGAACGTCTCGCGGGCGATGGTGCGGCGCATCAGAGCGCGTATCGAGGTAACGATAAGCGGCGTGCCGGCAGCAAGATGCCAGAGCACGGAAAGCCGCGACGATGCCACATCGCGCGAGGGCGACACCGGTGAGTACGGCAGGGTATCGAATGCGGGGAAGCGTTCTGCATCGGACCGAAAATAGGAGATCGCCTGATGCATCTCTTCGGCGGCTTCTTCGCTCTCCATGACGACAATGGACGTTCTTTTCTCGCGCTCGTGAAGCACATGCATGAGGAGCGGAAGCACCGCTATCGATACGCCCGCGATGGAAGTCGTTCGCGGCATTATCGCCGCGAATTCGGGGAGCGCGGAAAATCGTTGTTGCAGGTCTTGTACGGGTGACGGCATGGGATCCTATCGTTGATCCCGATGAGTATATGGCATATCGCTTATTATGGCAAAATGTGCGCCCCGGGCAAAATGTACCGCAAATGCAGTGAATTTTCGCAGCTATCTGCTTGACAGGGATACGCCGTATGCTATAATCGCGCCTCACGTTCCGCCGAGGTAGCTCAGTCGGTAGAGCAACGGACTGAAAATCCGTGTGTCGGGGGTTCAATTCCCTCTCTCGGCAAAACAATGCAGGCCTCTACAGCGTAATGGACCAAACGATAAAGACCGGCGACGGAAGCATCACCTGCTATTCGGAAGCATACGGTGAGCATTTCCACTCGCTTTCCGGGGCGGCAACCGAGGCGCGTGAGAAATTCACAGTCCCCGCGCTTATCACGACCGACATCATCAAACGGCCGACGATAGCCGTGCTCGACATCGGCTTCGGCCTCGGCTACAATGCAGCCGCGGCGTATACTGCCGTACGTACCGAAGCCCCCGCCGCGCATCTCTCTCTTGATTCGATCGAGCGCGACGCGGCAACGCTTGCCATGGCGCAGAGGCTGCATCTGAACGATCCTGTTGCCGCAACGCTCATCGCATCGCTCTCTGAAGCGCATTTCTATTCGGGCAACAACACCGATGCGCTTCTCTATATCGGCGATGCACGCTCCGTCGTGCAGACGCTTGACCGCCTCTATGATGCGATATTTCTCGATGCCTTCTCCACGAAAAAGAACACCGAGCTCTGGACATACGATCTCTTCCTGCGCCTCAAGGACCGTCTTCTGCCGCACGGCGTCATCGTCACCTACAGCGCGGCATATCCTGTCATAAGCGCGTTCATGAAGGCGGGCTTCATCGTAAAGCAGACAAAGCCCGTCGGGCGCACGACGGGGGGCACCATTGCATCGCTCACGGACTATGCCGCGTTCCACCCCATCGATGCGGTACGCGACAATGAACGCCTGGCAACGACCGGGGTGCTCTGCTATCGGGACGAGACGCTCACGGCATCCGCGGCGGACATCGGAGCGCGGTATGAGTCGGAGAAAAAAGCGCTCATCGCATCCGGCGTGTCGTCGATAAAACGATATCGAAAGCGCCTTTCCTCCGGGGGGCTTGACGATGGAAGCTGACTGGAATATACTGGCGTAATGATGTACTCAAAAATTCTCGGCACCGGCTCGTATCTCCCTGAAGACATCGTCACGAATGAAAAACTGCTCGGGAAAATATCGAATTTCGATTCTGAGAAAGCGCGCGCGTCGCTCACGAAAGGCGGCACCGATGCGAGCAAATTCACCATCAGCGATGTGTTCAAAACATGGGTGAAAGGCGTAAGCGGCATCATGCGCCGGCACTTCTCGAAGATATCCACGGAGGAAATGGCAGCCGTTGCATCGCGCGAAGCGATCGCTGCCGCCGGCATTCAGACGGGCGTCATCGACTACATCATCTTCGCGAGCTTCACCCCGCACTTCGAGATACCCAACCCCGCATGTTCGCTCGCCGGAGCCCTCGGCATCAACGCCGGGGGTATTCAGACGAACACCGCCTGCTGCGGCTTCGTCGATGCGCTCATAACCGCGGATGCATATATCAAGTCCGGAAAATATCGGACGGTGCTCGTCGTCGCCTCCGAAGCGCTCACGAAAAAAGTGAATTATAATGACCCGACGACCGCGATCCTTTTCGGCGACGGTGCGGGTGCGGCGATCCTTCAGGCGAGCGATGAGCCCGGCATCATCGATACGTTCCAGAGATCGAACTATGACCCCACGAACATAACGCTTGAGGACGGCGGTACGATAAAGATGGGCGGCGGACCGCTCGTGCTGAAACGCGCGGTCAATGCCATGAAGGAGGCGGCGCTCTCCGTGCTCGCCAAGGTCGCCCATGCGAAGGGTTCCACTGCCGAAGCGGTGTTTCGCACCGATGTAGACTTCATCATCCCGCATCAGGCGAACGAACGCATCATCGACAGTCTCGTCGATAATCTTGCGCTTCCCAAAGAGAAATTCTGCAAGACCATAACCGATATAGGCAATGTCTCCGGCGCATCGGGGGCTATCACGCTCGATAGGCTCGTGCGCGGCAAACTCGACGGACAGACGGTCAGTCGCGGGAGCAGGCTTCTGTTCACCTCGGTCGGCGGCGGCTACACGCTGGCCTCGCTCTACCTGATCTACTGAGGAACGACCCCGTTCACGACGTTCTGCGGTCTCCCCGCGAGAAATGCACGCACGTTCTCCGTCACAACACCGATAAGCCGTCCGCGCGCGGCATTCGTAGCCCAGGCGATATGCGGCGTGATGACGGCGTTCTTCGCGCCGATGAGGGGATTATCCTTTGACGGCGGTTCGGTCGAGAGTACATCGATCCCTGCCCCGGCGATTCTCCCGCTGTTGAGCGCATCGGCAAGCGCCTTCTCATCGACGAGCGGACCGCGCCCGGTATTTATCAGATACGCCGTCCGTTTCATACGCGCGATGAACCCGCCGTTCACGAGATGCTCTGTCTCATCGGTAAGCGGGCAATGAAGCGAAATGCAATCGCTTTCGGCGGCAAGCGTATCAAGGGATACGAAACGCATCGGCACATCGCTTTGTTTCTCCGAGCGGTTGTACGCGATGATGTTCATACCGAACGCATGCGCAATGCGCGCCACCGCCTGCCCGATGGCGCCGTAGCCGATGACTCCCATCGTCAGGCCCGATAATTCGACGAGCGGGAAATCCCAATAGCAGAAATCCTTCGACGCCGTCCATACACCTTCGTGTACGCCGTCCGAGTGATGCCCCGTCCTGTTCGTAAGCTCAATGAGGAGCGCGAACACCTGCTGAGCGACCGACATCGTGCCATAGGCGGGCACATTGCAGAGCGGTATCTTCCGCTCCGCGAGGGCTTTTCCGTCGGCAGCATTGGTGCCTGTTGAAAGCAATCCTACATAGCGGAGCTTCGGGAGCGCATCGATGACGCTCTTGTCGAGTATAGTCTTATTGGTAATGACCACCTCCGCATCCTTCGCGCGTTCGATGATGCTCGCGCGCGGTGTGCGTTCATGCACCGTGAGCGTGCCGAGCGATGCGAGCGCGTCCCAGGAGAGATCCCCGGGATTGGCGGTGTGTCCGTCGAGTATTACGATGTTCATATGATTCCTTATCGGGCATGAGAATTGCTCAGTATATCTATTCCACCCGTTTTTTCCATCGGTACTACCGCCGGTATCGTCGGCTGCTTCCAATGGTTCTGGACAATGGAGACATTCGACACGAAGCGCAGCCGAATTCCCGACCGCATCGCGTCCTCGCCCGGTATTGGAACCGCTTCGATGCTGTTCCCGCGTATCACGATGTTCTGCGCGGAAACGATATCGAATAGAAGTCGGGCCGGGTGCAGGTTCACGAACGTATTGCTCTCATAGAGATGATCGGAGAATATATGATACGGTGTCGCTGTGCCTGCCGCAGTCACTGTGCGATAACTGATGAACGGGCAGTCCTCGAATTTATTATTACGAACAATGATATTCGTCACACCATATCCTTCCCGCCATCCGCTCGTGATGACCGTTTCCACGCTGAGAGCAGCGCCGGTGTGACGCGCGAAATGATTACTTTCGATGATACCGCCGGAACCCTCAAGCAGTATGCCGCGGCCGCGATTGTCATGAAAATAGTTATTTCGTATGATGAAATTGTCGGTGAAATAACGCCGATTGAAGAGTATCCCGTTCACCGCAGCGAAAGCCGGCAGGGGGTCCTTGAACCGTATTGTTGCACTTCGCACAGCGCCTGCCTCATTATATTCCGTGTGCACCGCCGTGAGCATGGCCCCCGCTGGCGCGTAATCAGGCATACGCAATTCGATGAGATCACCGGTGCGTATGAGCGTCGGTCCGTTCACACGGGCTTCAAGCGTGTGAGGATCGAGTATCTTCGTGATGAGCGCCGCGGTCGTGTGTATATTGATGATATCGTCCCCGCCGTACGCGAACTCGCATCCATCGATTACGAAATTCCCCTGCGCGCTCGTCATGTGGAAATGATCGGCCGCGCTCGATATCGGGCGTTTCGACCCCGGCGGAACGGTCACGCGACAGCCATTGAACCTGAAATGATGGACATCCCCTGCCACATGAAAGCCGAACCCCATGCATCCGTGCACCGTCACATTCGATATCGTGAGATCTGAACTGTCATTGATACGGACACCGCCGCCGCCGTACTGATAATGACGGATACGGTATACGGCATTCGTCCGTATACGAGAAAACTCAGCGAGCGCCGGAGATGCGGTCAGGCGCAGTACGTTCGGCGACACCCATTTTTTTTCGGTGAATCCCTTCGGTCCCATGCCGGGAAGTATCACGAAAAAACGCTGGTCGGGCGTCATTCGTTCGGGGTGAAGCGGTTCAAGATCAGTTAGCACTATGTCATCGCCAAGCGACGGATGCTTATCCTGAAAAAGAAGATCAACGGAACGTGAACCTGCATCGACAGCGGTAACAGAAACAATACTTGCTATCGGCTCAACGCTCCAATCCCAATCGAGGGCTAGGTCTTCCAGTGCAAAACGAACACAAGCTGAGATCTGAACATATTGTTTTTTCACCGGCGTCGGCGTGAAGATAAAAGTAGAGCCGTGTGCATTGATCCGGAAATTGGTGAACCCATATAGTGTTATGACATTGGACATGCTGAAGCGGTATGTCCCTTTCGGTATATCGAGTCGTCGTACATCGTTCGAACGACAATATTCGATCGCCCGCATTATCGCTTCATGATTGTCAGTAGCATCCGTACGCATGCTGAACGTATCGGCCGATACCTTGCTGCCGATTTCCGGATATGCGATAACTATCTTCTTGCTCTGCCCCGGCGGCGCGGACACCGCGGGGCCTGGCATATCGACCGTCATATGCGCCCTTTCTTCGGCTATGCCGCACACGATGGGGAAGAAAGAGAACACGAAGATGCAAAGTAATGTCCTGGTCTTCTTCATTACACATCACTCCTGTTGATGATCGCACCGTGATGTTTCAACGTATCTCGTACCGATGCTATGGATACATCCCTGAACGCAGCGTCATTGATCTGAGCGGCGGCGATCCCCGCGGCTTCACCCATGGCCATGACGGGAGCCATGACACGCAGCGGTCCGAGGACATGGCGTTCAACACTCACTGCCCGGCCGGGGCAGATGACGTTCGACGCGCCTTTTGGGATCATAATGCGGTACGGTATGGCCGTCAATTCCGGTTTCGGCGTAGTATATCCGTTCACCGCCGTTTCCCCTGGTCTCGGGTGCAGATCCCATCCGTACGCGGAAAACCCTATGGTATCGGGGAAATCTTTTCCCGTTACAAGATCATCGACCGTGAGCCGGTATTCACCGTTGATGCGCCGCGTTTCGCGAACACCGAGGTCAGCGGCCACGGCTTTGATCTCCGCATGAGCCATGCCCGGGAAATATTTCCTGA